>DSDH01000087.1 GCA_011055475.1 Phycisphaerales bacterium
AATGGGCCCTTCTTGTCATTCCCGCGAAAGCGGGAATCCACGCTTTTCGTGCAGAGAACACACCACACGTTGAGCGTGGACCCCGGATCAAGTCCGGGGTGACACTTTTTCAACAGGCTGCTAGCCATGTCGTCACCTTGATCTGAGAATCGCCAAGTGTCGCAACGGATGTTGGACATTGTATTGAGGGGGTGAAAGGAAACGCAAGTGCAATCATCCGGGATTGCCATCCGGGCCGGTCGCGCGTTCGTCGAGCTGTTCGCCGACGACTCGAAGCTCGTGCGCGGCCTCAAGCACGCCCAGGCCAAGCTCAAGGCCTTCGGCCAGAGCGTCCGCGACCTGGGCCTGAGGCTGGCCCGCCTGGGCGCCGCCCTGCTGGTCCCGATGCTCGGGGCGGCCAAGGCGTTCAGCAGTATGGGCGACCAGGTCGCCAAGATGTCCAAGCGGACGGGCCTGTCCGTCGAGACGCTCAGCGAACTGCGATTCGTGGCCACGCAGACGGGCACCGAATTCGAGTCCCTGGAGATGGCCTTCCGCAAGATGCAGCGGTCGATCTACGATGCCGGACGGGGGCTGTCCGGTGCCAGGGACGCGCTGGCCGATCTGGGACTGCGGGTCGAGGCCCTGGAAACCCTCTCGCCCGAGCGGCAATTCAAGCTCCTGGCCGACCGGATCGGCTAGGTTCAGGACCCGACCCGCAAGGCGGCCGTCGCCATGAGCCTGTTCGGACGAACGGGTACGAACCTGCTGCCGATGTTCGCGCAGGGCGCCCGGGGCATCGAGGCCTTGCAGCAGGAGGCCCGTCGGCTGGGCCTGACGATGAGCACCGAGGACGCCGCGGCCGCCGAGGCGTTCACCGACGCCCTCCAGCGGCTCTGGCACGTGGTCAGGATGGGCGTCTTTCGTATCGGCGCGGCCCTGGCCGGCGTCCTGCAGGAGATCGTCGAGACGATCACGCCGGTGGTGGCCAAGATCGGCCTGTGGGTCAAGGAGAACCGCCATCTAATCGTCACGGCCCTGACACTGGCCGGCGGCCTGGTGGCGGCCGGCGCGGCGCTGGTGACCTTGGGATACCTGGTCGGCGGTCTGGCCGGGGCTTTGGGCCTGTTGGCCAGGGTCGTCACCAGCGCGGGCGCGGCGTTCAAACTGCTGGGTACGCTGCTGGCGTTCCTGGCCTCGCCCATCGGCCTGGCGATGAGCTCCGTTGTCGCCCTGGGGGCGGTCCTCCTGCATGTCACGGGCGCGGCCGCCAGGGCCCTGGACTGGCTGGCCGAGCGCTTCGAGTCGCTTCGGGACGACGCGGCCGCGGCGTATCAGGGTATCGCCGATGCGCTGGCCGCCGGCGAGGTCGCCCTGGCGGCGCGGGTCCTGTGGCTGACGGTGAAGATGGAGTGGACGCGGGGCATCAACTTCCTGGAGAAGGCCTGGCTCGACTTCCGCAATTTCTTCATCAAGATCGGCTATGACGCCTGGGGCGGCCTCTTGGCCGCCGCCCAGATCGTCTGGCATGCATTGCAGGTCGGCTGGATCGAGACCACGGCCTTCCTCTCCAAGACCTGGACGCAGTTCACCGCCTGGATGACCCGGGCCTGGCACTGGTGCGGAAAGCAACTGGCCAGGGCCTGGCACTGGATGCGCCGGCAGTTCGATTCGAGCTTCGATGCCGAGGCGGCCAACCGCGCGGCGGATGAATACTACCAGGCCCAGAAGGCACAGATCGAACAGCAGACCGGCCGGCAACTGGCTGAACGTGAACAGCGGCGTCAACGGTTGCGCGACCAATCCGCGGGGCTTCATGAAGCGACGCTGGCCGAGATCGGCCGCCAGAACCTCCAGAAGCATCAAGAGCTGGACAACGAGTACCGCCAGCGATCGGCCCGCAACGAGGCGGATCTGGCCGAGGCGAGGCGGCAGTGGACCGAGGCGATCGGCGAGGCCCGCCGGAAGCGCCAGGCCAAGGAGGCCGAGGGACCCGGCAAGAGGCAGGGCCCCGAAGACCCGTTGTCCCAGATCCGTGGCGGCCTGCTGGACCTGGACGACCTGCTGGCGACCGCCAAAGAGCGGACCCTCGGCGCGGCCGGCACGTTCAACGCCACGGCCCTGCTGGGGCTGCAGGCCGGCGGGGCCGATGAGCGGATCGCCACCGCCACCGAGCGGACGGCCAAGGGCGTGGAGGACCTGCGCAAGGAGGTGCGACATCATCGGGCGACATTCACATGAAGAGGCTTCAGGCCTCAGGCTTCAGGAGTACGCTGCAGGTCCACTTTGGACGTTGGGGGCCATCGTTCACGGCAGGCTCCTCGGCAACGAAAAGCGGCCTGCATGTTCGCGTCCGAAGCATGAAGTCTGGGGTCTGGGGTCTGAGGCCTGGGTAAGGGAGCGCAAGCCGTGAGCCTGTCACTGACCGAACGCGTGGACAGTCGCCGGCGACTGACGGGGGACCACCCGTACCTGGAGCTGTTCTACACGCTGACCGGCACCGCCGATGAGATCGAGGCCAAGGACCACGTCGCCGAGAACACCCCCACGGCCCGCGACGGCCTGGGCCGCGAGTCGATCGAGTTGGAGCCGGTCTGGGTGGACACCGACGCCGAGGACGGCGCCTGGTCGGTCACCGTGCGGTACGGCCGGGCGACGGCCGAGGAATCCACGTTCAGCTTCGACACGGGCGGCGGCACGCAGCACATCACCCAATCCCTCGTCACGATGGCCCGGTATCCGTCCAACGCCCCGAACTGCCAGGGCGCGATCGGGGTGACCCACGACGCCGTCGAGGGCGTCGATATCACCGTCCCGGTCTACCACTTCGCCGAGACGCATTGCCGACCCGCCTGGCAGGTGACGACGGCGTACAAGATGACGCTGTTCAATTTGACCGGTCGGGTCAATAACGCCGCGTTCAAGGGACTGGCCGCCGGCGAGTGCCTGTTCCTGGGGGCCGCGGGAACCCAGCGGGGGCGGGGGGATTGGGAAATCACCTATCGCTTCGCCGGCAGCCCCAATCGAACCGGCCTCGTGATCGGCAGCCTGACCGGCATCTCGAAGAAGGGCTGGGAGTACCTGTGGGTCCGCTACGCCGATGCCGAGGACAGTTACGCCATCGTCAAGCGCCCCGTCGCGGCGTACGTCGAGCAGGTCTACAGCCTGGGGGATTTCTCGTTGCTGGACATCGGAACATGAGAGACCGCCAATAGCCTACAGCCCGCGAAGCGACCGAAGGGAGCGCAGTCCGTGAGCCTCAACAAGGTCCAGCCCGGCGATCCGCTGGTGATCCCGGCCACGACGTTCAATGCCTTTGTCGAGGCCGCCGCCGACCATCGTGCGCATCAACACGAACAACGGCAATCCCCCGCGCAAAGGAGTCCGCATAGTTGCATCATCCGGGTCCGAAACGACGGCACGTCGGTCATCCCGAGGTTTGGCGTGCTGGGTATCAATGGACCCGTGTTCAATCCGGCCAGTCAGCCGGAGGCATTCAAGAACGAGCCGGTGATATCCGGTGTCATACCGTCTACCACGGGAGCTCAGCATCGAGGCCGATTCGTCATCGCGCAGGAACCCCTGCAGTCTGGACAGATCGGCCGCGCCGTCCTTTCCGGCCTGACCCCCGTGCAATTGAACGTGCCCGACGAGAGTTACCCGTGGCGGCTGGCGGATATTCAGAATGGCAGCAGTGCGGTCTTGACCGTCATGCGGTCCGGCGGTGCGGCCGTGATCCTGTGGCGTCAGGCCGGAACGGGCATGGTATGGGCGATGGTCCACCTGGGCCTGTGGGTGCCGTCGGAATGGCTGGCCGTCTTTCCGGTCTATCTCACCCAGACCGGCGGCAGCCAGGGCACCGCCACCAGCCCGGCGACATGGCGATACGAGGTCAAACGGGCCGCCACCAACGAGACGTTGGCTACGGACGTGAACCCGACCGCTTGGCCGCATCATTGGCGTCGTCCGGGTGTCGGACGCATGACGCCGGCCACGTTCGGGCACGCCTTCTTCGGCATCGGCGGTCTGTTCATGCTCACCTGGATCAACGAGGTCGCCGAGCAAGAGGCCTGCGCATCGTAGGAGAATCGATCATGCCAACGCCCGGCCGGGCTGTGGTGCTCGAAACAGGCAAACGCGGCGTGCTGGCCGGGGGCAAGGCGGCGGTCTTCAACGCGGCCGGCCAGTGCGCGGCCTGTTGCGGGGGCCTGGAGGTCGCCGTGTCATGGTCGTTCACCGATACCGGATTCATTGACGGCGGCCAGGACGGGGCCTATCGGGCCTACGATCATCCGGCCATGGTGCCGGCCAGCCCATGGATGCTGGCCGTCGACGGCCTGGGACTGCGTCTGGACTTCGAGGAGGACCTCAACTGCCGCGGCCACAACCCCTACACGCAGTACGCCACGGCCACCTGCCAGATCACCGTCAACGAGCGGGCGATCCTGACGGCCACGTGGTCGGGCATGGCCGAGACCGAGCGGCTGAACCGGGAGCTGATGGTTATGACGCTGGGCGGCAACCTGCTGGGCCGGGGCAGCTCGCCCGGCGGCGGGCTAGGCTGCGAAGGGGGCATGGGTCCTGCGCTCTGTTACCCGACGCCGCCGGCGCAGGCGACGCTCGATCCGGGCACCTACACGCTGCACATCGATGCCACGACCGACGATGCATACTTCCACTTCGGAGCGTGGTACGCGTTCGAGTTCTCGTTTGCGCCTGCGTGAGGCATCTGGAGGAACGATGATGAATAAGGGCCTGGCATCGAGAACGGGCAAGTGCCTGGCGATCCTGTACTTCATGACGTGTCTACCCGGGGTGCTGCCGAACGATGGTGTCGAACAGCAGCAGTTGATCGGGGTCACGGAGGCGGCCACCGGCCTGTCCTACCTGGAGTGCATGGGCGCCAACTGGCTCCGTGAACGGGGCGACCCCGAGGCCCTCATGGTGCGGGTGACGTGGGTCTATCCGGCGCTGGGTTGTCGTCGCCGGGAGCATGAGGAACTGGCCGGCAATCTGACCGTCGATGACCGCGTGGATCTGCTGGATTTGGCCGAGTACGGCCGATGGTGGCTTTCGCCGCCCGTGGCGTACCCGTGAGAGTAAGGATGTGAGGATGAAAGAGCATCTTCGGCCCAGGCGGCCGTGCCGTGATTGTCCACCCGTGGAGCGCAGACCGACGGACGGGCCGCTGGTCATCCCGCGCCGCTCGTACACGCCCAGCCGGCCGAGCTGCATCGAGTGCGTCGAGAAGCACCTCGGTGCCGCCTACGTCCTGCTCACCGAGGCCCGCGAAGGCTACGCCTACCGCCTTCGCGCCGTGGGCCACCTCTTCGAGGCCGAGGACGAGTCCCAGGAATGGCCCGACCTCCACGCCGCCATCCGCCAGGCCCGCAAAGCCTACCAGGCCGACGGCACGATGCCGGACTGGAATACGCTTGAAGCGTTGATCGACCAAGTACGGCTGGCCCAATGACATCCGTCAACGGCACGCGAACGCGTCGATGTCCGGCCAAAGGCTTCATTCGGAAGGGGGGTGTCTTGTGCTCCTCAATTGTCCGCGCAGCCAGCGCTCGCCGCGCCACTTTATGACGGGAACGCCCTTGACGTGCGGAACGATGCCGCTATCATGTCCGCTATAGGACGTTATCCTATAGTCGGAGCACGTGATGCCGAAGAGTGCTGATTGTCCATGCACCGGCGCGACGCTGACCAAGCTTGTGCAGCCGGCGCTCCTGGCGACCCTGGCGCGGGGTCCGATGTACGGCTACCGGATCGCCGAGGAACTGGCCCGGCTGCCGATTGTGAAAGGCGAGCGGCCCGACACCACGGGGTTGTACCGGACGCTGAGGTCGATGGAGAAACGCGGCCTGGTCGTGTCGAAGTGGGCGCAGTCCAAGGTCGGGCCGGACCGGCGGCTGTACCGGCTGACCCCTGCGGGAGCGGCCTGCCTTGAGCGTTGGGTGCAGACGCTCCTCGACTACCATCGTGGAATTGCGGACCTTCTGGCAAAGACGAAGGCCGCGTGCGTTCGGCTCAGGCCTTCCCGTCGGAAGGGGGACAAATGACGCTCGCGGGCAAAGTGGCGGTCCTGCCCTGCACCGGAGTCGGTCAGGTGGTGGGGACGATAGCGCGTCAGGCGGCCTACCGGGTCTGTGAGGACATGCGGCCCGAGGACACCGTCCTACTGTGCCTGCCCGCGCTTGTTCGGGGAGTGCAGGAGGACATCGACATGGTTCGCCAGTGTCCGGTGGTGGTCGTCGAGGGGTGCCAGGAACGCTGTGCGGCACATGCCCTCTCGACACGGGGCGGCAGTCCGTCGGCAACGGTCTTCGTGCCCGACGTCATGAAGGGCAAGGGCGTGAAGATCAGCCGAGAGGCTCGCAGGCAACTGAGCGCACCGGAACTGGCGGCGGTCGAACTGGTGGCGAAGGCCGTCGTGACCGAGGTCGACCATCTGTGCACAAGGATGAAGACAGGAGAACACAAGTGAGAGTCCCGAGCGAACTTGAGACGATCCTCGACAAGGCTCTTGAAGGTCGTGCCCCGAGCAGGGAGGACTGCGTCTTCCTGCTGGACCTTCCCGAAGAGTCCCTTGAGGCGGCTGCGACCAAGGCGGTAGCCGACATGGTTTCCCGCAGGCGTTTTAGCAACGCGGGCATGCTTCTGGGCCAGATCGGCATCGAGACGGCCCCCTGTCCGGGCAACTGCGGCTTCTGCGTCTTCGGGAAGGAACACACGTCGATCCCGACCAGCCGCCTGTCGCTGGAGGAGATTCGGCAGCGAGCACATGCCTTCGCGGATGGCGGCGACCTGTACGCCCTGTTCCTCATGACGATGCACGAGTTCGACTTGGACTGGCTGCTGGAGGTCGTCTCGGTCGTCCGCAATGAGATACCCGCCCACACGCAGATCGTCGTCAACATCGGAGACTTCGACCTGTCGGCGGCCAGGCGACTCAAGGGCGCGGGCGTCAGCGGAGCCTATCACGTGTGCCGCCTGCGCGAAGGCACGGATACGTCA
>DSDH01000403.1 GCA_011055475.1 Phycisphaerales bacterium
ATCCGGTGCGCGGCATCGGGTTGGCCTACGCGGTGGGCGGCCTGTTTCATGGCGGCCAGGCGGTTCGGGTCCTGCAACAGCCGGTCGACCTTCCACGGGAGGGTTTCCCCGGAGCTGGGCACCACGCCGGCGCCGTGCTCGACCAAGTAGCCGGCGTTGAAGATTTCCTGGCCGGGCACCGGATCCCAGACGACCATCGGCAGGCCACTGGCGAGGCACTCGGCGGTGCTCAGGCCGCCGGGCTTGCCGATGTACAGGTCCGCCGCGGCCATCCATTCATGGATGCAGTCGGTATAGCCCATGATGCGAATATCGTGGCCGGTTGTCTGACGGCCGACGGCCTGGCTCAAGTGGGTCCTGAGCTTTTCGTTACGCCCGCAGACGATGACGAACTGGGCCGGCGTTCGGATAGCCGCCAGAAAACGGAGGATGGCCTCAGGCTTTCCGCCGCCGGCGGTCCCGGCACAGAGCAGGATGACCGGCCGATCCTCCCGCAGGCCCGTGCTCTGCCGCACCCCGGAGCGATCCGGCGGGTTCTCAAAGACCGGATCGATAGGGATGCCCGTGATGGAAATGCGATCGCCGGGCACGCCCGCCGCCTCGAGTTGGACACGGTTCTCTTCATGCGTCACGAAGTACCGGCAGACCCGCCGCGTGAGCCAACTGGCGTGGACGTAGAAGTCGGTGACGATGATCGACAGATGGGTGGCGAGGGTCTGCCGCCCCAGCATGCGAGCGATGATGACCGCCGGGGTGAAATGCGTACACACGCACGCCGTCGGGCCGAAGCCCTGTATCTTGCGAACCAGGGCGCGGGTGTTGAGGCGCTCGAGCAACTCGCGGAGGTGCCGTTGTTGCCAGGGCACATCGGTCTTCTCGAACGCCCACGCCCATAGAGCCGGCGCCGTGCGCACCAGCCAGAGGAACTGCCGCGAGTACAGGTCCCTGAAGGGACGGCTGGCGTATTCCAGGCAGTCGATCCACTCCACGCACGCGACCTGCGGCAACTGGCCGAAGGCCTTGTGCAACGCCTGGGCGGCCCGGTTATGGCCGCTGCCGGCGCCGACCGACAGGATGAGAATACGCGCCTTGCTCATACCATCTCCCGGGGGTCGGCCGACCATGGGGCGACCCCATTGGCGGCCAGTATCGCATCCGAAACGCCGAAAAGCAACGGGCCGCTCGATCGCTCACATGCGGTCTCGACCCACGAACGAAATGAGCAGGCCCAGCCCGATCACGGCCGCGACCAGGTAACCCATGACCCCCAGCGTCTGCAGGTGGAAGAGGCCGAAAAACGTGCCCTCTTGGGCGATCAGCAGGCTCGAACCGATCAGCAAAGCTGCGGTGATCATCGCGAAGCTGATGCGGTTGGAGCTTTTGTCCAGCGTCTTGTTGAGGTTTTCCAGGTGCTCGTGGTGCACGTGCACGCGAAACTGACCGCGGCGGAACTTGCCGATGATGGCCGCGGCGTCGTCGGGCAGACGGGAGGCCAATTGGCCCGCGTCCTGGCTCATCCGCCGCAGGTGCCGCAGCATGTTGCCGGGGCTCATGTCCTGCAAGGTAAATCGCCGCGCGTAGGGCTTCAGATGCTCGATGATCTGGAAGTCCGGGTCGAGCGCACGGGCGAACGATTCAATCGTCATCAGGCTCTTGAGCATAAGCGTGAAGTCCGCCGGCGGCCGTATGCGATGCAGCCGCATGATCTCGAAGCCCCGCCCAATCGCTTCGCGAAAGGGAATATCCCGCAACGGCAGGTGGGAATAGGTATCCAGCAACGTCTCCACGGCCCGGGTCAGGCCGACGAGCGACACGTCATCCGGCAGCATCTCGGCCCGCTCGAGCGCCTGGACGATTCCGCCCACGTCGCCGTCCACAATCGCGATGACGACCGACTGAAGGAGCTGGCGGTCCTGACGGGTCAGTCGGCCGACCTGGCCGAAGTCCAATGGGGCCAACACGTTGTCCGGCATCACCAGGAAATTGGCCGGATGCGGATCGGTGTGGAAAAAGCCGAACTCGAAGACCTGCCGCAGGACGAAGTCAGCCCCCCGTCGCGCCACCAGCGGCGGGTCCAGTCCCGCGCGCTGCAGCGCGGCGATCTCATTAGGCTTGATCCCGTCGATATACTCCATGACCAGAAGGCCCTCGGTGCAATACTCCTCGAGCACCTCCGGGACGTGAACCGCCTCGTCGTCGGCGAAGTTCCGGATGAACCGCTTCTGGTTGCGGCGTTCATTGGCCAGGTCCACCTCCAGCGCGACGGCCCGGCTGAACTCGCGGACCATCCGCTGCGGGTCAAAATTCTCAGGCAACGTGAACCTCGCCTTGACCAGGCCGGCGACGTTCTCCAGCATCTCACACTCGGTGCGGATCGTCTCACCGATACCCGGTCGGCGAATCTTCAGGACGCATTCCCGTCCATCGTGCGTGCGGGCGCGATGGACCTGGGCGATACTGGCCGCGGCGATTGGTTCGGGATCGAACCAGGCGAACACCTCTTCCGGCGGAGCACCCAAGTGCTCCTCCAGTGCCGTCCGGATGACCTGAGGCTTCTCGGGCGAAACGTGATCCTGGAGCTTCTCGAGCTGCTCGATGTACTCGACCGGCAGCAGGTCGGGGCGGGTGCTGAGCAATTGCCCCATCTTGATGAAGGTCGGCCCCAGTTCCTCCATGGCCAGCCGCACCCGGGCGGCCGGGCTCTGCGCCAGGACCTCCTGCTCAGCGGCGCGGCGAAGGCGGCGCGTGCCGAACGCCACGCGAAACCGACGGTTTACGACCGCGGCCACCTCTTCAAAGCCGTACTTGACCAGAACGGCCATGATGTGACGCATACGCCGCATCTGCGCCACCGTGCGCCGCAGACGGTGAAAGGGCTGCAACAAGGTCTACTCCTTGGCGGCCAGGCGATCCAGCTTCTGCTCCAACCGTTGGATATCCTCGCGGGTGGCCAGGTGCAGCCCCTCCACGGTCTTTCGCACCTGTTCGCTGATGAGCTTTTCCAGGTCCTGACGGGTCTTCTCCGCCGAGTCCATCATCTCCTTGACGAAGCCCGACCGCTTGCCCTTCTCGGCCTGGCCCCGCTTGACGTACTCGTCGAAGATCCGCTCGGCCTTTTCCTGGGTCATCGACAGGGCTCCCAGGCCCGCCAGAAACATTTTGTCGAGTGTCTCAAACATAGAATCTCCCTTTCGTGAAATGGTCCAGCCTGCATCGTGTATCGGCCCGGCGCCGGCAGCGGATTAGCCCTTTTCGGCCGTCCGGACCCACTCGGCCACGTTCTTGGCCAATATTTCGATATCCCGCGTGCCCAGAATGTGTTCGCGGATGGCCGGCGGAATCTTGAGCTTGGTCATGGCCTCGGCCGCCCGCTGCCAGAGCCGCTCGGTCTGCTTGGGCGATTGAGCCAGAAAAAGCTCGGTGACCAGCTCCTGCAGGCGCCCCAGCAGAATCGTGTCACGCTGGCTGTAGTAGTCCCGAATGACCTGTTTCTGATAGGCCGTGTATTCGCGTTTCCCCATACATGCCCCCAACGCGTCGCGGCCGGCGCCTACCGCAGCGGCAAGACCGACAGCGTGTGCGGCGCATCGTATTCGTTGCCCTGCCCCGGCAGGTCGATATTGGCGACGTAAATCCAATTGCCCCGCAGGCACACCTCGCTGGGCCGATCCAGCAGGCCCCCCAAGCCGCCGGAGTTGGTCTCGTTCTTCCACAACGTGGTCACCTGGCCGGTCCTCGGGTCGACCTTATGCACGGCGTTGCCTACGTAGTCGGCGATGTAGACGGCCCCGGTGCGCGGATGCACCTTCAACCCGTCGGTGCTTTCCATGCCCTGACCGCGGGCGACCACCTCATGGGAGACGACGTTACCATCCAGCCCGAACCTGAAGCGCAGCAGCGACGCCTCGCCGAAATTGCATACGTACATGTTGCCCTGCTCGTCAAACCCCAGGCCGTTGGCCCCGATGCGCCAGTCGGGGTTGTCGGTATGGAACTTGACGACCAGGTGCTCGGCGGCGGCCCGGGTCAGGTCGATCGGCTCGCCCTGGAACTCGCTGAAGCGGAATCGGTACACGCCGCTGGGCATGGGATCGGCACTCAAATCCAGCGAGCTCTCGGTGACGTAGACGCTGTCGCCGTGGCAGGCGACGGCGTTGGCCTGGATGAAGCCGGTCACCAGGACCTCGACACCCTCGGGCCGGCCCTGGTTCATTCGTATCCGCAGCAGCCGCGATTTGTGGTCATGGAAACCCCACATGCTCTGGTTGTCTGCTACGTATAAATGCCCATCCGGCCCGAAATCGAGCCCCAAGGGGCCGGCCTTGCCCGTCTCCGGATGGCCGGGCAACTCGCCCACGTCGACAAGCTGGCCATCGGGCGACAGCCGGACAATTCGGGGCGCATAGCTGGGATCGTTGAAGTTAGGACAGGACAAGTAAATGAACCCATCCGCGCCCAAAACCATGCCGTCTGGCGTGTTGCACGCATCGGGCAGCAGCACGGCGATCCGCGGCTCGATGCCCGGACCACACCCCCCCGCCCCGATCACCATTATCGCCGCCAAGAGCCACCATATCGTATTGCTCTTCATGATCCCATCCTTTCACGGTGTTGCCGTTTCACCCCGGGCCGGAGCACATCGTTGCTCGGCCTTGCCTCATTTTATGGGCAAGAAGGTTACCTGGAAACCGCCTTCTTGCGTGATTTGGCCGGACGACGACCTGCGGAGCCCTCCACGCCGTCCACCGCACCTGGCCGGGGAAAGCGCCGGTATGCCGCGAAACCCCGCGATCAACTGAAGTTGTAGTGCTTTCGCACCGGCTCGGTGACCTTCCAGATGCACTTGAGCCCAACGGGAAAGACCACCAGGTCGCCCGGCCCGAACGTGACGCTCTCGGCGCCGGCGGGCCGATCCGTGACCGTAACCTTGCCCCCCAGGATCAGGCACGTCTCGGTTTGCGTGTAGTCCCAGGGGAACTCGCTAACGTCGCAGCTCCACGTGTCCCACGTCTTGCACTGGCGGGCTTCCTCATCGCTGGGCTTGCGAACCTGCACATCCTTGACTGTCGGCATGATAACCTCCCATAGTCCTTCCAGGCTTCCTCATCGTCCCTATTGTAATCGTCACGGCCCGTCAATCAACCGTCAAGCGGGCCCGTATTGGCGTATAGCCGTGGACCGGGCAATTGCCCCGTGCAATCGCAGGGCCCCACGATACAATAACGCCCAACGTGCATCATGGAGCATTGTCGGAGGCATGGACGCATGAGCGAAGAGATCGTCGGCATCATCGGCGGGACGGGGCTGGGGGACGTGCTGGGAACGCAGATCGAGGACGCCCGCCAGCGGCGGGTGCGGACGCCGTTCGGGCGGTGCAGCGGACCGATCCTGGTGGGTCACCTGGGCCCGCGGAAGGTGGCGTTTGTCAACCGCCACGGGGAGGGACACGTCCTCTCACCCAGTCAGGTGCCTTACGCGGCCAACCTCTTTGCCCTCAAGAGCCTGGGTGTCACCACGGTGCTGGCCACCGGGGCGGTCGGCTCGCTGCGCAAACAGATCGAGCCGCGGCACCTGGTGCTCGTGGATCAGTTTATCGACAAGACCTATCGCCGGCAGAATACGTTCTTTGAGAAGGGTCCGGCCGTCCACTGCGAGTTCGACGCTCCCTGCTGCGGGCGGCTGCGGAAGGTGCTGCGTCGGGTCGCGGCCAGGACGAAGGGCATGACGCACGAGGACGGGACGTACGTGTGCATGGAGGGACCGCAGTTTTCGACGCGGGCCGAGTCGCTCATGCACCAGGACTGGGGGGGCGATCTGATCGGCATGACCGCCCTGCCCGAGGCCAAACTCGCCCGCGAAGCCCAGATGTGCTACGCGTTGATCGCTCTGGTCAGCGACTACGACGCCTGGAAGCCGCACCCGCGCGGCAAGGGGCGGCACGACCTGCTGCGCGAGATTATCGCCAACCTGGATGCGGCAACGCTCAACGCGATCGAACTGATCGAGGCGGTGCTGCGGCTCGATGAGCCGCTGGCCGACGCCCGGTGTGCGTGCCGTCGGAGCCTGGACCTGGCCGTCTGGACGCGGCAGGAGTACATCAAGAGCGACCAGATGGAGCGCCTGGCCGTGCTGTTCAAGTAGGCCCACGGCCAAGAGGGGAACTCATGCCGGCACGGACGACGAGGGAACTGTTCGACATGGACCCATCGTCGCAGCCGCCCGCGCACGTCATCCGCGTGGCGCTGGCGACGGGGGCCGACCAGTGTTTTGACTACGCCGTGCCGGAAGCGCTGTGGCCGGTTGAGCCCGGCTGCCGCGTGGCCGTGCCGTTCGGCAAAGGCGATCGAACGGTGCAGGGTTTCTGCGTAGAGGTGCTCGACGACGCCGCGACCGATCAGCAGGCCCATTTCCGCCTGAAAGCCGTCAAGCGCGTGCTGGACGCCGAGCCGTTGCTGGATGCCTCGCTGCTGGACCTGGCACGCTGGATCAGCGACTACTACGTCTGTCCGCTGGGCCAGACGCTCGAGGCGATGGTGCCCGCCGCCGTCAAGAAGGACA
Organism: Phycisphaerales bacterium; assembly: GCA_011055475.1. Lineage (GTDB taxonomy): Bacteria > Planctomycetota > Phycisphaerae > Sedimentisphaerales > Anaerohalosphaeraceae > DSDH01. The sequence goes on from DSDH01000403.1 coordinate 6,559, forward strand.
TCGGCGTCAAGACCGAGAAGCGCTTCTACCTGGCCGGCGACGCCGAGCCCGATCCGCCCCTGCGGAGCCACAAGCAGCGCCGAATCCTTGAGATTCTGCGCGAACACGGCGCCACCGACGCCGATCATACCGTGCCCGCGGCGGACCTGCTGGCCCTGGCCGAGTGCGGCTCGGTCCCCCTGATGAACCTTCGACGCGCCGGCCTGGTCAAGATGACGCGACACGAGGTCTACCGTGCCTTGCCCGCCGTCCCCGCCGGCCTGTATCGGGATGAGGCGGTGGTAACCCTCAACGCCGATCAAGAGCGATGTCTGGCCGCCATCGAAACCGAACTGGTCGCCGGGCGATTCGGCGTCTCCCTGCTGCACGGGGTGACCGACAGCGGCAAGACGGAGGTGTACAT
>DSDH01000402.1 GCA_011055475.1 Phycisphaerales bacterium
GGCGCATTGTACCCGTATGCGTTCCTCGATGTCAACCAGCGACAGATTCCGCGCAGCGTTATAATCCGCGTCTGCCTGGTACCCACACGCCGGACATTCAAACCGGGCCGACCTACCCTGCGTCCCATGTTGGTCCCGAAATGCCTGGGTAAACCCCTCATGGATGACCCCGCATTCACTGCACCGACGTGACGTGTACGCCGGATTCACCTTGCGATACTCGATCCCGACTTCCGTGGCCTTGTATTCAATGAATCGCTGCAACTGATCATAGCGCCAGCGTCCGCCGAGAAACGTTCCGCGCAGACTCTCTTGCAGGCCTGACAAATCCTCGACCTGGATCACGCCGGCACCGTGATTTCGTGCAAACCGAATCACGGCGGCGCTGAGCTGATGGTTCAATGTCGTATACGCCCGGTCGATGCGGCCGCGCAGCTTCTCCGTCCCTCCAAGCATGCGTTTGACCCCATGACCCGCGCGGGCCGTCTTGTCCACGACCCCCCGTCGCCCGGCCCGCTGGATCGAACGTCGCCGCGCGACGACCTGATTCTGCAGGTTTCGGATTTGTTTGCCGAGGGGCCCGAAGTGCTGATGCCCCAGTCGCGCATGTCCATGGCTCAAGGCGGCGTACAACGGAACCGACACGCCCACGTCCACACCCACCACGGTGTCGCGACTCCGTGCGGTAGCCTCGGCGGGAAAGCAGTACGTGACATACAGCCACCACTTGTCCGTTTGCGCATCCTGCTTGACCTCAAAACACCGCTGACGATACCCCGATGGGTCCTGAAGTGGATTATCGAGCAGACGCTCCAACACCGCCGCCTGCCCCCCCCACGTTGCGTGTGCCCAACACCACACGGGGATAGGGCCTACGCGTGACCATCAGGTCCAGCTGTACCGACCCATCCTCCATCCGCTCCAAGCGCCGATGGCTCGGCTTGTCACATCGGATGGGGATCGCCATGCCTAGTCGAAACGTCGGCAAGGCCGTTTGTCCGCGTATGACCTGGCTCCACTTGGATCGCGTCGTCAGGGCCCGGATCTTGTACTGGCTCAATGCCCCGACTACCGTGTCGGGCAATGCGCCTGTCTTGGAGAGTCGCGTCGGGTCGATGTCGTCCTGCTTCTCCTCCTCGAGCATCTTGCGAAGGTCGCGATTCAGTTGGTTTACGGTGCGCACGTCCAGACTGTCCGTCCGGCCCGTTCGCCACATGTGGAACTGCAGGTAGTTCTCGCTCACCGCCAAGTTTGCCAAGCGAAATACCCGGTAACGCACCCCCCGAAGGAGTGCACCAAGGTCCTGCCACGTGGTGGGCTGGACCGGCTTGAGAATCCGGAACCGCGCGACCTTGGGGATTACGGCCTCCTTTTGTTCATCCATCCCAACATGCTCCCTCGATGCACCACATACCCCCCCCCCCAACGATGCCTCCAAACTAGGCCCATGATTTGAATACACGATTATTACACGTAAGCCGACCTCGTTCAAGGTTTTCTTTCGCCTGCGGAACATCTTTTCGCAGCGCCGGGCCTTATTCGCCGGATCTGATTGGGTGCGTGCGGTTTTGGCGTGGCAAGCGCGGGGCGGGCGGCTATAATGGCCCGATCCCTGCGTATCTTGGAAAGGAAGCGTATGGCGTTCAAGGTGCCCCTTTCGCGGCCGGATATTGACCAGGCGGACATTGACGCCGTCGTGGCGGTGCTGCGCAGCCCCACCCTGTCGCTGGGGCCGAAGCTGGATGCGTTCGAGCGGGCGTTCGCCGGGTACATCGGGCGTCGCCGGGCCGTCGCCGTCAACAGCGGCACCAGCGGCCTGTTCCTGTGCACGCAGGCCCTTGGGCTGGGTGCGGGCGATGAGGTCATCACCACGCCGTTTACCTTCATCGCCTCGGCGACGACGATCATGATGGCCGGCGCCAGGCCCGTCTTCGTCGATATCGACCCGGTGAGCCTCAACATGGACCCGGCGGGCGTCGAGGCGGCGATCACCGAGCGCACCCGGGCGGTCCTGCCGGTGGTGATCTTCGGCAACCCCATCGGGCTCGATGCCGTGTGCGACCTCGCCGCCGCCCACGACCTGCCCATCATCGAGGACAGTTGCGAGGGGCTCGGCTCGGTCCTCAACAGCCGCAAAATCGGCACGTTCGGCACGATGAGCGTGTTCGCCTTCTACCCCAACAAGCAGATGACCACGGGCGAGGGCGGGATGATCGTGACCGACGACGATGAGCTGGCCGATCTGTGCGTGTCGCTGCGCAACCAGGGGCGCGGCCGCGGCGGCGGCTGGCTGGCCCACGAGCGGCTGGGCTACAACTACCGGCTCAGCGACATCAACTGCGCCCTGGGCCTCAGTCAGCTTGCCCGGCTGGATGAGTTCGTCGAGGCCCGCCGCCGGGTCGCCCGGATGTACGCCGAGCGGCTGGCCGGGGAGAACCGGCTGATCGTGCCCACCGAGCCGGAGGGCTGCCGGATGAGCTGGTTCGTGTTCGTCGTGCGGTTGGCCGAGGGCTACACCGCCGACCAGCGAAACGCCCTGCTGAGCCGCCTGATGGACCGCGGCATCCAGGTGAGCAATTACTTTCCGCCGGTCTACCTGCAGCCGTTCATGGTCGAGCGGTTCGGGTACAAGCCGGGCGACTTCCCCGTCACCGATGCGGTCTGCCAAAGCACGGTGGCCCTGCCCTTCCACAACCGGCTGACCCGCGAGCAGGTCGATCTGGTGTGCACGGAGCTGCAGGCGGCGCTGGACGAGATGTGAGGAGGACGATCATGGCTCAACGTGTCGTGGCCATCAACGGGACGTACCGCAAAGGGGGGATCACGGACCAACTCGTCGAGGAGGTCCTGCGGGCCGTCCGCGACCGGGGCGGCCAGACCGAGATGATCCACCTCTTGGATGAGCCGATCGAGTTTTGCACGAATTGCCGCACGTGCACGCAGGAGGCCGACGCGGGGCCGCGCGGGCGGTGCATTCACGACGACGCGATGGAGTCCATCCTGCAGCGGATCGAGGCGGCGGATGCGATCATCCTGGCCAGCCCGACGAACTTCTTCACGGTCACGGCCCTGATGAAGCGCTTCATCGAGCGGCTGATCTGCTTCGCCTACTGGCCCTGGACGGGCAAGGTCCCGGGGCAGCGGACCAAAACGCGGAATAAGAAGGCCGTCACGATCACCTCGACGGCCTGCCCGGCGTTCGTGGCCCGATTGATGATCCGCCATCCGATCATCCTGATGAACAACGTGGCCAAGCTCCTCGGCGCCCGCGTCGTCGACACGGTGCGGCTCGGCATGGTCGCCCAGCAGGCCGATCAGCGACTGACGGACCGCCAGAAACGCCGCGCCTACCGCGCGGGCCTGCGCCTCGTCGCCGGGACCTGATGGAAGGAGGGCCTCAGCCCTTGGCGGCCTGGTCCGTGCGATACTTGACCATGTGCACGCGATTGCCGCTGGGGTTGAACTCGACCGTGTCCATATACGCCCGCATGAGCAGCACCCCCCGGCCCCCGTACTTGTAGAGGTTTTCCTTGGACCGCGGGTCGGGCAGCGCCTCCGGATTGAACCCGCAGCCCTGGTCGGTGATCGTCGCGTCGAACTTCTCGGGCGTGATCTGGTATTCCACGCGAACGCACTTGGTCGGGTCCAGGGCGTTGCCGTGCTTGGCCGCGTTCATGAGCGCCTCTTCCAGCGCCAGGTGAATCGCAAACAGATCATCCTCGCCGAACGACTGGGCCGCCGCCTCGGCCAGCAACCCCTCGCAGACCCGTTCGACCGCCGAGACGTCACTCGGTAGGGTCAGCGTCTTGCGATCGGTATCGGCGTTTCCCATGGCCCCTATTTCGTGCTGAATCCCACCCCGGTTAAGTGATTTGGCTCGTCGGCCCGGATTCGGCCGCGGTACCGGCGATTACACACTCCTGGCGGCCTGCTCGGCGTCCGGGAAAATCTGGAACACCTGGTCCAATTGCGTAATCCTGAACACCTCGTAGATCTTCGGCTGGATGCTGCACAGGGCCAGACGCCCCCCCTGCTCGCGGACCTTCTTGCTGATCCGGATCAGAAGACCCAACGCCGCACTGGTCAGAAACCGCACCGTGGAAAAGTCGATCACCAGGCGGATCGAATCGCTCTGGGCGATCAGGGGGAGAATCGTCTCCTCCAGCGCCCGGATGTCCGCGTCTTCCAGGATCCGCTCGCGGGTCAACGTCGCAATCGTCACGTCGCCGTCATAGGTCACCGCCACCGGCGGGCTCTTCTTGTCGTTCATAGGGTCTCTCCTGTCTGGTGCCTGAATGGCCCGATGGTAGCCCGCCGCCCCAGGGCTGTCAACGCTTTTCGCGGGTGCCCTCCGCCCAAGAAGGGGCTGGCGGACCCGCCCTTTCGCCGGTACCATGGGCCTGCCCGATCGCGGGGGGGGCCGACGCCTAAGCCCCCCGATGCAATAACAGCGTTGGTGATGGAGGATTGTGACATGTTGAGGGCGAAAAGGCTTTGGACGATCGTGCCGGCCATGATAGCCGTCGTGGTCTGCGCGGCCGCGTGGGCGCAGACGAAGGCCATGGATGTCTTCGAGGTGAACCGCAAACTCGGCCGCGGCGTGAATATCATTGGTTATGACCCGATCTGGCAATCCCGCCAACGGGGGCGGTTCCAGGAGAAACACTTCCGGCTCATCAAGGAGGCGGGCTTCGACAGTGTGCGGATCAACTTGCACGCGTTTAGCCACATGGACCCGGACAACGACTACCGCCTGCGGCAGCCCTGGTGGGACACGCTGGACTGGGCCGTCAAGAACGCCCTGGACAACAAGCTGGCCGTGATTCTGGACCTGCACGAGTTCCACCGGATGGGCGATGATCCGGTCGGTCAGAAGCCCCTGTTCCTGGCCTTCTGGCGGCAGGTCTCCGAGCATTTCCGTAATGCCCCCGAGACCGTGGTGTTCGAGATTCTCAACGAGCCCTGCCGGGGCCTGGACGCCAAGGCCTGGGATCGGTACTACCGCGAGGCCCTGGCGATTATCCGCCGGACCAACCCGACCCGCGCGGTCATCGTCGGGCCGCCCGGCTACAACTCGGTCGATAGGCTCCGCGATTTGACGCTGCCCGAGGACGATCGCCATCTCATCGTGACGGTCCATTACTACAAGCCGATGGCCTTCACGCACCAGGGCGCCCGCTGGACGCCCGCCTACCGGGACAAGACCGGCGTGGCCTGGCCCGCCTCCGAGGCCGACACCCAGGCCGTTCTTGCCGACTTCGGGAAGGCCCACGGCTGGGCCAAAACATACAATCGGCCCATCTTCGTGGGGGAGTTCGGCGCCTATGACCGGGCCGATATGGAGTCCCGCGTGCGGTACACGGCCTTCGTGGCGCGGACGGCGGAGAAGTTCGGCTTCAGTTGGGCCTACTGGCAGTTCGACTCGGACTTCATCGTGTACGACATTCCCAACGACCGCTGGGTCGAGCCGATCCGCAACGCCCTGCTGCCGCCGAAGTGACGCGGCCACGCGGCACGGCCGCACGAACGACTACTACGTGTACATCCTGGCCAGCAAGAGAAATGGGACGCTCTACACGGGTGTAACAAACGATCTGAAGAGGCGCGTCTGGGAACATAAGAACCAGCAAACAGGAGGATTCACCAGCAAGTATGGCGTGGCCATGCTGGTGTATTGCGAACGGTTCCAAAATGTCGAGGCGGCGATTACTCGTGAGAAGCGACTGAAAAAATGGCGAAGAGTATGGAAGTTGAGGCTCATCGAGAGTTTCAACCCTGAGTGGAAAGACCTCTACTACGAGGAGGAGAATTACTGGATTCCCGCCTGCGCGGGAATGACACAGTCTGGCCCGGACAGTCGCGATACGGCAGACGGTCACTATGCAGCGTGCGGTCGGCATGCAAGCGGTCAATGTACAGCGAGCGATCACTATACAGGGGGCCGGCCACTCTGCACAGGTTGGCGTCGTGCCTTCTCGTTCATTCATAGCAGGAACGCCTATATTGTGTCACCCCCGCGAAGGCGGGGGTCCAGAGAATGGAATCATGAGCGGAAGCGCCTGTACGACAGAGAGTGCCCGCGGCGTTCATTTATGAACGACCGTCGCCACCTCTGACAGCCAAAGGCCCACGTCAGCATGGATATGTCAGTATGGCAGAAGAAAGCAAGGACTTACTATGGTCAATGAAACGATCACGGCGGTGAAGGGGTTCCTCGCGGCGGGCGTGGCCGCGGGCGTGAAGGCGTCGGGCAAGCGGGACCTGGGGCTGTTGTACTGTCCGGAGGGCGCGACGGCGGCGGCCATGTTCACGACCAACCGCATCGTCGCGGCGACCGTGGAGGTCTGCCGCGAACACGCCGCGGCGGGCCAGGTGCACGCGGTGCTGGTCAACAGCGGAAACGCCAACGCCTGCACGGGCCCCGAGGGCCTGGCGGCCGCGCGACGTATGTGCGAAAGCGTCGGCACCACCCTGAAGATCGACCCGCGACACGTGTTGCCCGCGTCCACCGGGATCATCGGCGTGCCCCTGCCGATTGACAAGATCGACGCGGGGATCGGCCAGGCCGCCGGACACCTGGGCGACACGGCCCGGGCGGGGATGGACTTCGCGCGGGCGATCATGACGACCGACACCCGCCCTAAGCAGGCCGTGCGGCGAATCACGATCAGCGGCTGCGAGGTGACCATCGCCGGGACGGCCAAGGGCGCCGGCATGATCGGGCCCAACATGGCCACGACGATCTGCGTGGCGGCCACCGATTGCGCGATCACGCCCGAATTGCTCAACCGGGCATGGCGGGATGCCATCGGCGCCAGCCTGAACCGCCTGATCGTCGACGGCCACCAGAGCACCAACGACACCGCCATCATCCTGGCCTCCGGCGCAGCGGGCAACCGGATCATCAAGAGCGCCTGCCCGCGGTACCGTGCGTTCGCCCGCGCGCTGGCGGAGGTGACC
>DSDH01000632.1 GCA_011055475.1 Phycisphaerales bacterium
GCACCAGGTCCTCCGAGACCCACAGGTTGATCTCCTCGCGGCGCTCATGGTTGCCGATCAGGTAGTACCGCCCATCATGGCCGCGACAGATATCCGGGTGGCCGCGGTAGTCGTCCAGGATACGTCGGCCCTCGTTGAGCGGGGTCCAGTGCAGCCCATCCTCGCTGATCGCGTAGTACAGCCGACCGTAATCCCCCGTCGTCATGTGGGCGAAGAGATAACCGCCGCTGCTTGACGCCTCCGGCGACGCCATGCACGCCGCCGCCCACGTCGCGAGCGAACACAGGACCCAGAAAGCGCGGCGCTTCACGGCTGTTCCCTTCCATCCTCCGCGTCGCGCGACGGCGTGATCGGCCCGATGTAGTCCGTCGCCACGACGATGTCATCGAACCAGACCTCCATGACGCGGCTTTCCGGGTGCGGATCGCGGTTGTGCCGCGCGGGCTGGTCGGTGTTGTAATACAACAGCCAGAAGCTGTTGATCTTGAGGGCGTCGGTCGTGCGCCAGTTGAAGCCGCCCCACCGCCCGAACAGCCGCCCATCCACCCAGAAGGCCTGCTCGCCGTCGTACGCATCGGGGGTGCTGTTGGCCTTGAGCATCACCTCCACACAATACCACCGCCCCGGCACGATGGGCTCTTCCTTACCGACAAACACCGTGCCCCATTTCGTTTCCATCTCGTGCCAGTAGCTGTAGAAGTTCCACACACCCGGCGGCGGGTATTTGCCCCACACACCCGTCGGCTCGATCCCCGTGGAGAACTTCATGTCTCCGGCGGGCGTTTCGCCGGCGCCGCCCTTGGGCCAGGGTTTGGGGGCGGCATCGGCCACGAGATGCACGAAGTGATGCACGTAGCCGGTCCTCTCATGGAACTTCACGTAAAACCGCACGTAGATTGTGTCCACGCCGCGGGGATGTGTGAACAGGTGCCCATTGTCGCGAATCCGCAGGCAGCGCTGCCCGCCCGATGCCGGCGGCGTATCACCCACCAGGGCCATGTTTTCCGGCTTGAAGGCCTGACCCCAGCGACGACCGATCTGCTCGACCGTGCCCGTCTCGAAGTTCTCGGTAAACAACACCCGCGGGTCTTCCTGGATGCCACGGTCCTGCGGATACGCCGCCGCGATGCCCTGAAGCGCCTCGTCTGCTCCCTCCGTCTGAGCCGACAAAGCCGCCAGGATGGCTAGCCAGAACACCCATTTAATAGACTTGCATTGTCCCATATCGGATTCCCCTACTGCAGCTCTCCTCGCTCTCGCTGGGCACACCTGTCACCGTATCATAAGCCACTGGGCTCCCGCAAGGTTCTCACCGCACGGCCCGCTGAATCGCGTTGGTGTCCGCGGCCAATGTTGCTCTATGACGCGACGGCCAACTCTACCCGTCGGTCAGCCCACTGCCCGGACAGGAACCCGTCCGGCGTTCGATATCATCGAGCAAGCCGATCACAAGTTGTCGATTCACCTCAACGTGGCCGTAGCCGCCACGGATGGCATCAGCGGATTGAATGCAGGGTTCATCGCGAAGCTCATGGGCGCAGTGTTGGAGCATCTGTTCGATGCTGTCGGTCGAGTACTCGACGTGGAATTGCAGGCCGACGGCGTTTTGTCCATGGGAGAAGGCCTGGTGCCGGCAGGCCTCGCTGGCGGCCAAGTGCACCGCGCCGGCGGGCAGATCGAACGTGTCCCCGTGCCAGTGAAACGCCATGAATCGCGACGGCCATGAGGCCAGTGGGCCTGACTGCCGCCCGGCTTCAGTCAGTCGTACTTCATGCCAGCCGATCTCCCTGTATTCGTTCGGCCGCACCGCCGCCCCCAGCACATCGGCCAGGAGCTGCGAGCCAAGACACACGCCGAGCACCTGTTTGCCGGTGTCAAGAGACTGCTCGATGAACCGCTTCTCGGCGGCCAGCCACGGGTATTGGCGCTCATCGTGGGTGCTCATGGGCCCGCCCATGACCGCGAGGAGATCAAACGCTTCAGGCTCCGGCAGTGGCTGGCCATCATAAAGGCGCAGCGCTGTCAGCGGGTGGCCCCGTTCGGCGGCCCATGCGGCGATTTCCGCCGGCCCTTCAAACGGCACGTGCATCAGACACAGGATTCTCATCGCAGTCCCCTCCGGGCGCATCCGGGCTCGGCCCACTCTCACGCGGCCGTCCAGCCCCCATCGACGCTCAGGCACGCTCCCGTCACGTAGCCGGCCGCCCGCGACGCCAAGAACACGACCGGCGCCTCGATCTCCTCCAGGCGACCCCATCGGCCCATCGGCACGTGGGCCAGCAGGTCGGCGGATTTGGCGGGGTCCTCCAGGACCGATCTATTAATCTCCGTGGCGAACGGCCCTGGACAGATACAGTTGACGGTGATTCCCTCGCGGGCCAGTTCCACGGCCAAAGTACGTGTGATTTGCAGCACCGCTCCCTTGCTGGCCGCGTAGCCGGTCCGCTCGGCCAGGCCCACCAACGACAGGGCCGAGCCGATGTTGATGATCCGCCCGTAGCCGGCCCGCCGCATGTGCGGCACTACCGCGCGACAGCATATCATCACGCCGGTGACGTTGGTGTGCCAGATTCGCCGCCAATGCTCATCGCGGATTCGCTCTATCGGCTCGCGGATGTTCACACCGGCGTTATTGACGAGGACGTCGATCTTGCCGAAATGCGCGAGCGCCTCGCCGATGGCCCGCTCGATCTGCCCGCCCTCCGTGACGTCCCCCACGAGTGGCACAATGGTCCGTCCGGTCTCTTGTGCCAGGGCCTCGGCCGCGGCGGTGACGGCGTCCCATCGTCGGCTGAGAATAGCCACTTGGGCACCAGCCATGGCCAGCGCCCGGGCCATTTGGCGGCCCAGGCCCGTCGAGCCCCCCGTCACCAAGGCCGCATCGCCCGTCAGGTCGAACAGCCCGCCCATGTCATCTCCTCCCTGCACTTTCCCGATGGTTTTATGCCTCCGCCCCAATAAAAAAAGGCTCGTCAAAGACGGGCCTTTTTTATGCAAGTGTCTCCTCCGCGGATGCCGTTGCGGCGGTCATTGAAGAACCCTCATATCAAAGTGGGTGGCCGTTTGCACACGTCCGAACGTCCTGTCGAGCAGGCATGTCCGATCCAAGCGATCCGGCCTCCCTGAGGGTTTGTATCGGTTCTTTCAAATCAAGGCCGCTGACGCACACCGCAGGGGAAAACCTGCACTCCTATATATACCACATTCATCGGCTCAAAACAAGCGATGGGTTTAGTTTTCCGTCCGCGCGGGTCGGGCTGCTGGTAATGCTTGGACGACAAGCACTTGAGACAAAACCATCAGGCCGTCCGCAACTCGGCACGAACTTTGCTATCGAGCGCATCGACGATTTTCTTCTCGTAGGCGTCCACCTCCTCGTGCGTCAACGTGCCCTGCTCATCGCGGAAGCACAGCGACAGCGTCAGGCTTTTCTTGCCCGCCGGGATCGGCTTGCCGCGATAGATCCCCACAAACGTGACCGCCTCCAGTCCTTCGGGCGCGTGGCTTTCGACGATGCGCTCGATCTGCTCCCACGTAACCGGCTCATCCAGAATCAGCGACAGGTCGCGCGTGATGGATGGGAACCGCGGGATCGGCCGAATGGCCTCCGGACCGGCCTGCAATTCCAACAACACCAGGACGTCCAGCTCCGCCGCGGCGATCGGCCCTTCCGGCAGATCGAGCGCATCGAGGACCTTCTTGCCGACGAGGCCTGCCGTGCCGAGCTCACGATCTCCCAAGTATACCCGTGCGCCTGGATCCGCCCAGGGCAATGCCGCTGGTTCAAAACGCACCTTTTGACGCGGGGCAACCGCCCGGCCAAGGGCCTCGACCGCCCCCCGCAGCAACTGCAAGTCGCCGTCGGCGACGAGACCCAGCTTGCTCCGCTCATTGGGCAGCACCACCTGCGGGTCCGGATCCGGGATGAAGGTGTCGGCCAGCTCGAACAGGCGGCACGGGGCATTTCGCATGTTATAGTTGGTCCGCATGTTGCCGAGCAGCGAGCCGAGCAGGGTCGGTCGCAGAATGTTGGCACTCTTGCGGGAGACGTCCATGACGCGCAGCACGGGATGATCCGCCCCGCTGACGGCCTCGTGGGTCTTGTCATCGGTGAACGTCACGTTGATCGTCTCGAAGAAACCGCAACCGTTGAGCGTGGTCCGGAGACGGTCGGCGAGCCTCTCGCGCGGCTCCACCGGGGCGACACGAATACTGATCTTTGGATTGACGGGGATCTTATCGTAGCCGTAACAGCGGGCGACCTCCTCGATCAGGTCCACCTCACGGGATAAATCGTGCCGCCAGGACGGGATCGTGCACGCCACGCGGTCTTCCTCGCATCGCTCCGGCTGCAAGCCAAGCCGCCTGAAGATGTCGAGCACCGTGTCAACCGGTACGTCGATCCCCAGCAGATGGCGCATACGCCCGAGCCGCATGCTCACGGTCTGCGGCTGCCACCGGCGCGGATAGGCATCGGCCACACCCCGCACCACGCGTCCCCCGGCCACCTCCACGATCAGGGCGGCACAGCGTCGGCTGTGTTCATCAACTTTTTCGATGTCCACGTGCCGCTCGAAGCGGAACGAGGCCTCGGAAGGAATGCCCAGGCGGCGGCTCGTCGAACGCACGCTGACCGGATTGAAGTGGGCTTCTTCCAGCAGCACCGTGGTCGTGCCTTCGTGGATCTCCGTATGCAGCCCCCCCATCACCCCGGCGATGGCCACGGGCCCTTCGGCGTCGGCGATCATCAGCATGGCCGGGTCGCACGTGCAGCGCGTCTCGTCGATGCTCACGATCTGCTCGCCGGACCGACCGCGCCGCACGATGATACGCCCCCCGCGCAGCCGATCATAGTCGAAGGCGTGCGGCGGCTGACCCGATTCCATCATCGCGTAGTTCGTCGCGTCGACGACGTTGTTGATGCTGCGGATGCCCACAGCCTCGAGTCGACGCACCATCCAGTCCGGGCTGGGGCCCACCTGCACGCCCGTGATCGCCCGGGCCGTGTACCGCCCGCACAGATCCGGCTCGTCAATCTCGACCTCGACGAATTCGCGAATGTCCTTCTCACATTCCGGCAGGCGCACCGACGGAAGCCGCAGCGCCTGCCCCGTGGCCGCGGCCAGCTCCCGCGCGATGCCGATGTGGCTCAGGCAATCGCCACGGTTGCTGGTGACCTCCACATCGATGACGGTGTCCTCGCCGAAGCGCTCGATGCCCTCCGTGGGGAATCCGCGATCGCTGAGGATCGCCGCGATCCGTTCGGGCTCAAGGTCGCACGTGACATAATCACCCAGCCAGTCCAGGGATATCTTCATAGCCGTCCGCTTCCCGACATAGTCCGTCTACCGCTCCCGCACCGCCGCGGAAAACTGGCACGATACCCCCCTGCCAAGGGCTTGTCAACGATCGGAAACCCTGCGTTCAAGGAGGGTTGGAGATTGAAAGACGCCCGACGACGGGGACGCAAAGCCGGGCCAGGATCAGGCGGGGTATCGCGAGGTCCAATTCGCGTCGGCGTCACACGCCTCGCCTTCGGTTTCGGCCGGTTCGCTCGGCGTACCTTGAGCGCCAGCCACACGACGCACGGCACGGACAAGCCCCCCCAGCCGCCGGATCACCACCCGTCCCGCGCCCGGGACCAGAAACGGCAGGGCCATGACCACAAGAAGCCCCGCCAAGACAAGCACCTCGCTGTGTGATTCCGGTTCCATGATGCGGCCCGGTTCCGGAGGCGTGGCCGAGGGGATCGCCCACGCCCCGCCGTCGGCACAGCACGTCTGGACCAGTACCGCCAAAGCCAAAGCGATGAGAATGCAAAATATCCGACTCATTGGCACTTAAAGGTCGCGAAAAACGTCCGGACCAGCGCGGACCAAGACCCCGGAACCGCAGGACCTCGCCCGCCTATCAGGGACAAGAGTGAGCAAAAGGGCTTGCCGTTACGCCCCAAAACCCGATTTGGCGCATTTTCGCAGGGAGACAGCCGGAATAGCCGCTCCAGCCCCGGTCTGTATCATTGACCGGCAGTGATCACCTGCTTCATGACCGCGAAGACATCGGTATTGTCGACGTATCGACCGCAAAAGCCCCATGCCTCGGCCGCCCGCGGGTCCGTGCCGTCGACGATCGCCTCGAACTGTTCGCTGCCGGGACCCTTGGCGTACAGGGGGACCAGGACGTTTGTATGGCCGTCTGAAAAATGCTTGGCGTCGGGCAGCTTGCCCTTGCCCCGGTTTCGAGGCAGGTCAAACGGCGTCTCGCTGTCGGGTCCGGCGTTCGGCCCCCAGATTTGACCGCACTCATGGTCTGAGGTGACGATGATCAGCGTCTCGTCGAGCTGGTCGTGCGCTTCCAGCCAATCGAAAACCGCCTGAACCGCACGGTTGAAATCAACGAATTCCTCGATCATGCGCTCCAGATTCCTGCCATGATTGGCCCAGTCGACGGCGCCGCCCTCGACCATCAGATAGAACCCGTCGGCATCCTGTCCCAGCACGTTCAGGGCCGCCGTCGTCAGTAGGGCCAGATCCGGCATGTTCGGGTTCAAATTCCCCATGCCCTTACCCTCGCGACCGTATTGAAGCGTGGAATGGCACGGCGCCAGGCCGAAAACGCGAATCTCTGAGGCGGGGCTTCCTGACGCCAGCTCCTGAAACTGTTGAAAGTGCTCGATAAACGTCCAACCGCGACCCGTCGTTTCGTCCCGCAGCGCTTGCAGCACCGTAAACGGGATAAACTCATCGGCGCCGTCCTTCACGCCACGATAGCAGCCATTGTTGTCGTACTCCGGGTGCCCCCCACCGAATAGGACCGTCAAGTTGCTCTGATAGATCATCTGCTCGGCGATGGTGTGGTATTCGCCCCGAGACGGCACGTGTGCGACTGTCGCCGCCGGCGTGGCGTGACAGAACGGCACGCTGGTCACCGTGCCCGTGGCCTTGCCCGCGGCATGAGC
>DSDH01000628.1 GCA_011055475.1 Phycisphaerales bacterium
ACATAAACAGACGCCGGGCCACGGGTAAATAGCCATTAATCACTCCGCAAACTTGGCATCGGTTTGGCCTCGGTTTTGAGGCGACACCCCGAAACACCGGGGACCATGAGGCCCGGTTTTTGGGGGTAAAAATGCGGTTTTGAACGCGCCCGGCAGGACTCGAACCTGCGACCTCCGGTTTAGGAAACCGATGCTCTATCCTGCTGAGCTACGGGCGCCCGCACGCATCACTCTACGCCACGCCCAGCGGCGACGTCAAGCAGCACCACGACGACACCCGCCGAACGCGAGCCTCCGATCGGCCGCCTACTCGACCTCGCGCGGATCGCGCCCCTCTTCGATGGCGGCGATCTTGTTGACCCGCCGTTCGTGGCGTCCGCCCGCGAAATCGGTGGTGAGCCAAGTCTCGACGATCTTGCGCAACATGCTGCTGCCCAGTAGATCGCCCGAAAGGCAGAGCACGTTGGCATCGTTGTGATGGCGGCTGACGCGGGCGTTGAGTTCGTCGTAGCACAGAGCAGCCCGAACCCCCTTGACCTTGTTGGCGGCGATAGACATGCCGATCCCCGTGCCGCAGATGAGAATGGCACGGTCGGCCTGCCCTTCGGACACGGCACGGGCGGCCACATACGCCCGATCCGGATAGTCCACCGGCTGGTCGCCCGCGGATCCAAAATCGATCAATTCGTGGTTCAATTGGGCGATAATGGCCTTGACCTGCTGAATCGAGGCCGCCCCACGATGGTCATTGGCTACGGCGATTCTCATCCTATCATCTCATCCATGCGTTTGTTCACCGCCCGGCGAATCATCTCGGCACAACGGCGGTACACGTCCACGTCACAGCCGATCGGATCGGGGACATCGCCCTGCTCATCAAGCCGTTGCACCTTCGCCGCCACGTGCGGGTACGCCTCGAGAATCTGCCGTCGATGCCCATCGGCGAGCACCAGCACCACGTCCGCCTGATCCAATAGCCCTCGATCAACTGGCGTGCTTCGATGCCGCCTGAGGTCAAACCCCGATTCGTGACCCACCTGCACGGCCTCAGGACTGGCCGGTTGCCCTGCCGCAGCCGCCACACCCGCAGACGCCACCTTATAGCCCACGCCCTCCAGAGCGTCAACATCGCAGTTGAGTTTTTCCGACAGCCGTTTTCGCAAAAAACCCTCGGCGATGGGGCTGCGACACGTATTTCCGGTGCATACGACCAGAATATGCAGCGTGCACATCTCCCGGATCCTCTCGACGGGCACCGCACCAGCCCGCAGGACCTTCCAACCGGCTCGATCCAGACGCACAACGGTGCTGCCGGCGGCGTATCGGCACGGCGCCCAGGCATCGCTGTCCAACACCACGTCCACGCGGCCGGCGAGCCGGTCATGGGCTTCAGCGGCCGTCGTGGCAGGCGGCTCGCCGGACACGTTGGCGCTGGGCGCGACGACCGGCCCCCCTACCGCCGCCAAAAGGTCGTGGGCCACCGGATGATCGGAGCAACGGATGCCCAGGCTGTCCCCCACACACAGCGCGTCGAAGGCCTCCTGGGCAAGACGATGCCGCATGTGTTCGCGGGTCTCGGGCGACAACGGAAAGACCATGGTCACCGGACCCGGCCAACCCAGGCGGATGAGTTTTCGGGCACGCGCGTCGGGGCGAGGAATGTAGGACGCCAATTCGCCCGGATCGGCGACGTGGAGCGTGTAACGCTTCTCGGCTGCCCGCCCCTTGGCCCGATCCAGCCGATCGATTACATCCGGAGAAGCCAGCGCGGCGATGCCGTAAACCGTCTCCGTGGGGAAAACGACGAGACGCCTGTCCCGAATGGCCCGGGCCGCCGTGCGAATCATCGCTTGTCCCCTGTCATCGTTCGTGATTTGCGTCCAGGCTGTCTCCATCACGGGGCACTATAGCGATCTGCGTTCGGTTGGCAACCTGGAACCCCAGGAGGACGGTCCAGCCCACCATGAGAGTCTCTGACCATCGAGGCGGAGATAAGGCTGGAATGGCGAAACTATTTTGTCCGGCTTTTGTGATCCAATCAGGACTCCACAGGGTTACATCCTCTAGGCGATGTCGTCCGAACCGCTGGGCGGCTTGGCCGCGCATCGCTCTCGTGTTACAGTCTAAACTCTTTACTATAAAAGGGTTATGGCAATGTGGATGGAGGGCGTGCAGTTGGGTGGACCAACGCCGGGACACGCCTGGTCCGATAGCATCAAGAGTCTTTCGGGAGTCCCGAAAAGGACCGTGGATTTGTAGGTTTCCGGCGGCAAAATCCTTTGACACAGAGGCGCAGGATGGCTATAATGCCATGTACAGAGCGAGGGTTTTGGAAGACGTCGACTAAATGGTTGCCCCCCGGCGAATCCCAAATCCGTGCTTGGTGTGTGTGAAGTGTGTGAAGTGTGTGTGGTGGTGAGGTCTATTGTTTGAGCGATTTTTCAGGGGGCATCGCAGTGAAAGGAGGAACGCATGTCATGAAGAAGCCGATGTGTACATTAGCGTTGATCATGGCGCTGGTGGTCGGCTCGAATGCACTGGCTGTGGTCACCCTGCCTGAGGATGACCTGAACCCCGCGCCTTTCCGCGAGGGTCCGGGTTGGACCCTCCAGGCGTGGTACTGGGACACGCCGGAGACAGGGGTTTCCCCGGCCGATGCCGAGGTCGATTTGAATGACTACGGTACGGCCGTTGCGGAAATCACCGTTAACGGTTCTGCGGCGTGGATGCCCGAGTACCTTGGCCAGACCGGTGTGTTTGAGGTGGACCGTACTGAGTTGAGCGACCTGATCATCACGGTACCAAACGTCCCTCAAGAGAACTACGAGAAGCACGTTTGGGTGCAGATGGTCTTCTACGCCGATAGCGGGCACGTACCGAACCTGTACGTGATTCCTGAAGGCGATTACTCGGCCTACCAGGTCATGACAAAGGTGGCTGAGCAGGCGGTGGATGACAACTATCTGCATGTCACCTACTCCCTGACCCTCGACTTCAATCCGGAGTGGGAGTACGTCTTCATCCGTCCGGGTGACTGCGAGATGTTCGTTGACTCCGTGATCGTGGAGACGCAGTGCATTCCGGAGCCGATGTCGATGGTTGTTCTGGGACTCGGTTCTTTGCTGCTTCGACTGCGCAGGAAGCAGTAGAAGTGGGTGCCGAAAAAGGACAAAAGCCGCAGGTTGGATGACCTGCGGCTTTTTTCTTGCGCGGCGGGCATCGGCCCGGCCGACGGCACATGCGAGGGGCGACCGCGTCGGCGTCACGAATGCCCCGTGCTGGCAAAGACCATGCCGGGCTTGCTGAACGTCACGTGGTTATGGTACGTGGCGTACTCGGTGACAATCGCCCCTTGCGCCCCGGCCCGCTGGCTATGCCAGGATTCGGGGTCCTGCAGCGTGTAGACCTGACCCGACTGCGCGGTCCGACCGATCACGTACCGGGATTTGAACCAGTCCTGACCATATCCCCAGGGCCGCTCCTTTTCGGGCATCCGGGCGATCGGCGTTTCGGTCCCCTCAGCGGGATACTCCCCGAAGAACTCCACGGAGCCGCGCCGTATGTGCCAGGACTCCATCTTGGGGCCATAACCCTGTTCGCCGCCGACGTGCCGGTGCTCCGGCAACATCTGACCGGGCAGCAGGAAAATGTCGTGGCCGAGGTAGCCGTACTTGTCGTCCTTGTAGGGTCCATCGTAGACCCGGGAACCGCTCTGGCCATAGGTGCCGTGGGCGTTGACCCAGAAGATGCCGCCCATGCCGAGCCGGGCGAAATCCCCCTGCACAAAATCACAGACCCAGAACGCCTCCGTCCGAAGGATATCCGAAATCGGGTACCCATGAAACTGCATCAGCTCGTAGTAGGCCTTCTTGGCCTTGAGCATGTCAAACTTGCCCTGGGTGTAGAAGGTGGCGTTGTCGTAGACCTTGAGTTTCTTGCGGGCAGGCATGCTGGTCTCCTTGTGGCATCCGGCCAGCGGCACCATGGACGCGGCTGTGGCCGCCGCCGCTGCACGGAGGACCTCTCTTCGATTCATGTTCATCGTCGGTTCCTTTCGCTGGCCCACGAAGTCGCGATCCCCCGTGGGCGAATGGATACCTGTGCCCGCTTACCTGTTCTTCAAATCGTTATACATGGCCAGGGCTTGGGCGGGCTTATAACCCTGATGAATCACCGCTCCGACGGCCTGCACCATGGCGACGGGATCATCGGCCAGAAAGATGTTCCGGCCCATGTCCACGCCCGAAGCGCCCTGGTCGATGGCCTTGTAGGCCATGTCGAGGGCCTCGGCCTCGGGCAGTTTCTTGCCCCCGGCGATGACGATCGGCACCGGACAACCGGCGACGACCTCCTCAAAGCCGGGTTCGCAGTAGTAGGTCTTGACAAAGTGGGCGCCGAGCTCGGCGATGACGCGGGTCGCCAGACCGAGATAACGGGCGTCGCGGACGAGCTCCCGTCCCACGGCCGTGACGCCCAGCGTGGGGACCCCGTAGCGAAGCCCTTCGTTGATGAGCCGGGCGAGGTTGTCCAGCGTGGCCCGTTCGTGTTCGCCACCAATGTAGACCTGCGTCGTGACGGCCGAGGCGTTCAGCCGGATCGCCTCTTCGAGCGTGACGCCGAGGACCTCGTCGCTCAGTTCCTTGAGGATCGTGGCCCCCGTGCTGCAGCGCAGGACCACGGGCTTATTGCGGGTCGGCGGGATGCAGGTCCGCAGGGCCCCGCGCGTGCACATCAGGCAGTCGACGTGCTCGATGAGCGGCACGATGCTCAGGTCCATCCGCTCCAGGCCGCTGGTGGGCCCCATGATGTACCCGTGGTCGAAGGCGAGCATCACCGTCCGCCCGGTGTCCGGCCGGAAGATGCGGGCCAGGCGGTTCTTCATGCCCCAGTCCAGGTGGGTCGACCCCTTCAGGAAAAAGCCCTCGGTGGCCTGCGGCACGTCCACCGCGAAGTTCTTGGCATTGTCGGCATCACGATCCACCATGCGTTCGTACTCCTTGTGCAAAACCTTGAAAGACCAGGGCCATGCTCGTGGCGCCGGGATCGGGTTGGCCCTTGCTGGCCTCGCCTCGGTTTCGGGCGCGCCCGAACCGGGCGGCCATGTCACGCGTGCCTTCGGCCCCCTGCTGGGCAGCACGTGCGGCTTCGTCCAAAGCCACAAGAACATCTTCACCCTTGTCGGCGGCCGCCCGCAGGGCGGTAACGGCCGGAACCAGGGCGTCGACGAGCGTCTTATCGCCCACCTGCGCCTGAGTTACATTGGCGACGCTTTCTCGAGCGGCCTCGAACATGTCGGCCAGCAGGACCACGTCCACTGCATCTCGGTCGCCCACCGCCTGCCCCATGCCCATGAAGAGGCTGCCGAACAACGGTCCGGTCGCCCCGCCATCCACGCCGAGGATGGCCCAGCCCACTTGGTTGAGCAGATCGTCGATCCGCCCGTCGGCGGCCTGGGCCATACCCTTTTCGAGGCAGCCCATGGCCCGGACCATCGTGGTGCCGTGGTCGCCGTCGCCGCCGAACGAATCCAGCTCGCTGAGCCGCTGATGATGGGCGCGGATCAGCTCGGCCGCGGCCAGCAGCATACGCTTGATGTCCTCGTAGCCGATCGCGTTCATAGGCGCTGGCGTATTCCCGTGTCGCTGGTCAACAGAGTGTCAGGGCCGGGGTGCAACAGGGCGCATCCCACAACTCGAGCAGCTCATCATCCATCCGCGCGATGCACATCTGGAAGCCGCCCATCTCCTGGACGGTGAGGTACTCGCCCACGAGCGTCCGGGCCAGGTTGATGCCCTTGGCGTCGCAGAGGCGTTTGACCTGCCGCAGAACAATGTATAGCTCCATCAGGGTCGCCGAGCCGACACCGTTGATCATCACCAGCAGGTCCTCGCCCGATTGCACATCCAGATCCTTGACCAGCATCTCCAGCATGAGTCGGGCGGTCGCGTCGGCGGTCTTCAGTTCCTGTTCGCCGGTGCCGGCCTCGCCGTGCTGCCCCATGCCCACGTTCATGCGTCCATCGGGGACCTCGGCGATAACCTGCCCCGTCGCGGGGTGCGAGGCGCCCGCCGTGGCGACCGCGAGCGTGGCCATGTTCTTCTCCATCCGCTCGGCAACAGCCAGGCACTCGTCCAGCGAGTAGCCCTTTTCGGCGGCGGCCCCGGCGACCTTGATGACGAACAGGCACCCGGCCAGACCGCGGCGATCCTTGGGGTCCCGGCGGCTGGGAACGGAGATATCCTCGTGGGTCAGGACCTGCTTGACGTTCAGGCCCTTGGCCTGGGCCATCTGCATCGCCACCTTGGCGCTCATCACGTCCCCGGCGTGGTTGAGCACCACGAGCAGCACGCCCGCGGGCCGGTCGGCCATCTCGAGTGCCTCGACGAGACGGGGCGGCCCGGGCGCGGCGAAAATGTCGCCCGGGACGGAGATATCCAACATGCCGGGCCCGACGTAGCCGCTCAGGGCCGGCTCGTGCCCGCTGCCGCCGAGCGTGACGACGGCTACCTGATCCTGGGCCTTGGGTTGGGCGCGAACAACGAGATTGCTCCCGGCCAGGCGGATCTTGTCCGGATGGGCGAGAACGAAGCCCTCCAGCAACTCATTGACGATGTCGTCCGGCTTGTTGGTAAACTTTCGGTTCGGCATGGGGATTCCCTCAACGGGTCAGCGTTTCTCTTGCATCACCTCGATCAGCGCTCCACCGTCCTTGATAAACGCCACGCGAAGCGTGTCGGTGGCGTCGAACGGCGGCAGCACGACCTCCTTGCCCGCCAGGGCCTCCTCCAGCCGGTCCACCATGAAGGCGGCGTGAGGCGTGGTCTGAATCGGCTCGGGCATGCAGCTATCCGCCTCAAAACGCAAGAACTCGATGCGAAACGGATGGGCCTCAGGGTCGGTGATATGCACGCCGGCCGCCTCCAGAAACGTCTCCTCGCCGCGCGGCTCGTTCGTC
>DSDH01000417.1 GCA_011055475.1 Phycisphaerales bacterium
GCATCGTGCCATCGGGCCGAGCCTTTGCATCGCTCACGAAGGCGATGGTATCCAGCCCGTTGAACGTGTTGCGGGGAATCCGCTTCAGGTAAGGTCCCAGACCGTCGGCCTTCTGCTGCGTCAGGTCCTGCACGAAACGTGCGGGGTCAACGGGGCCGTCCTTTTGGGTCTGGCCGGGCAAGCGGTCCTCGTGCTGAATCCGGTACAGTTCGATCTGGCTGCGAACGTCCTGCAGGGCGCTCAGCAGCTCCGAAAGCCTGGCCTGCTGACTGGCCCGGCTGAACTGGGGCACCACGACCGACGCGGTGATGCACAACACGATCACCACGATGAAAATCTCCATCAGCGTAAAGCCCCGATTTTCTGATTCCGTCGTTTCCATCGTTCCAACCCGTCAACCCTGGATGACCACTTTCTGTTCAAATGAAGGAGCCGGCCGGCTCGTTACTTGATCGAACCCGGCCGGCTCCCTACTGAGCTATCCCTCGTCACAGAGACGTGTTACCACTGCGAGATGTCTTCCGACGCAACACCCTTCACGGCGTGGAAGGCGCCCGTCGTGGCATCGTACGTCCAGCCGACACCAATCTGGTTGCCGTTGGGCGAGACGAAGGGGTTCGTGGGCATCTGCTGCAGGTAGGGCCCCAGAGCTCCGCCGGTATCAGCCGTGATGTCGCCGTTGTCGTCGTTAGGACCGGTCGCGGCCAGCGTGTACCCGGTCATGTGGGCCTCGAAATTGGCCGCACTGGGCAGCGTTCCCATGTGCTGAATCTTGTACAACTGGATCTGCGACCGCACGGTCTGCAGGTCGGCCCGGACCCGGTTGTAGCTGGCCTCTTCGCTGGCATTACTGAACTGAGGGATCACGATCGCGGCCAGAATACCCAAAATCACGACCACGATGAGGATTTCAACCAACGTGAAACCCCGCTTGATTCTTTTCTTGAGCGTCATACTTGGTCTCCCTTCATACACACATGCCTGTCGTTGCCTGTTTCGTTCCATACGTCCACCACCGCCTCCATGCCGCCATTGTCTTGTCTGTGCGATCGCCGACGTTGGAGGCCGTAGAGAACAGAGTTCTTCGCTTCGGATCGTCTCCCCTCCAGCGGGGTGCCGAAGTGCCTTTAGAACGGCCCAACATCGGTCTGCATGGATCGCGTCACGTTTGTCAATGAGCACTGCCGGCATCCTTCGATGCCAAGGAAACCATAAGAAACGTTCGTCTCCGGGGTATAACGCAGGCGCCCGCCGCGCCCACAAAACGCAGAATCCGATCGGCGGAACGACGGCATAACCGGTAGAGACGATACAGGTGCCGCCCGGTCAGGCCCCCGGCGGCGATCCCCGCAAGACACCCCCGGAAAACAACGACGGGCGCCGCCGCTCAGGCCGGCTCAGTCCGCACGGACGGCCTCGAGGAGGGTATCCGGGGCGTTGGAAATGAAGATGCGTCGCCGGGTCTCGGCGACGTGCTCGAAAGTGATCGCGATGGGGTCCAGTCCCCGCAGGGCCGCGGCGACCTTATCGGCCCATTCGATCAGCAGGACGGCGTCCGGCTGCACCAGGTCCTCGAACCCGATTCCCTTGAGATCCTCGGCGGAGTCCAGTCGGTACGCGTCGAGGTGATAAAGCAGCAGGCCGCCGGGGGTGGGGTATTCGTGCACCAGGACAAACGTGGGGCTGTGCACCAGGTCCTCATCGTCCACCCCCATCCCACGGGCCACGCCCTTGACCAGGTGCGTCTTGCCGCTGCCCAGGGGACCCACCAGCGAGACCACCTGCCCACCCCGCAGGGCCGACCCGATGCATCGCCCCAGGGCGATCGTCTCGGCGGGGTCCTGTGTGGTCACGGTGATCGTCCGCCCGCTCACGACCGCGTCTCCAGGTGGTCATACCCGCCCGGCGGCAAGGCATGAACGGCGCCGTCGGCCATCACGATCCGCACACCCGGCTCAGCGGTGATGGTTCCGATCCGCGTCACGGGTAGGCCGCCAACCCCCTCGGCCTCGAGCGGCCCGGCCTCAGCCTCGGCCACGGTGAACAGCAATTCAAAATCCTCTCCTTCGTGCAGCGCCGCGGCCAGAGGATCGCCGCACCGTCGTGCCTCGTCCGACAGCGGAATCCGCCGCGCCTCCAGAACCGCCCCACAACGACTGGCCGTACAGATGCGGTGTAGATCGCTGCTGAGCCCATCGCTGATGTCCATCAGGGCATGCAGCCGGGCCCGTCGCGCCAGCGCGATCGCCTCGTGCACGCGGGGCACGAACGAGAGATGCCGTCCCCGACCGGATCCGCCCAGGGCGCCGGTGACGCAGACCGCATCGCCGACCCGCGCCCCATCCCGCCGCACGGGTTCAACACCCTCGACCGGGCGGCTGAGCACCGTCAGGCAGATCGCCAGCCGACCGGCCCCGCGCCAGGCGGTGATGTCCCCCCCCACCACCGGACACTCGAACGCGGCCCCGGCGCGGGTCACGCCGATGTGCAACAGCTTGAGGTCTTCTGCGCCCATGTCCTCCGGCAAAGCCGTCGCCCCCACCGCGCAAAGGGGCACCGTCGCCATGGCCGCACAATCGCTGAGATTGACGTTCATCGCCTTGAAGCCGATCTGCTCCAGACTGTGCCGCGACCGGTCGAAGTGCGTGCCATCTAACAGCATATCCGTCGTGACGAGCACCGTGCCCCCATCCACACGGACCTGGGCCATGTCGTCACCGATGCCGATGGGGAACCGCCGCGGGTCCAACGGGGTATGCGAAGCGAACCAGGCGGTGATGCGGTCCTCGGCATTCATCGCGCATCCAGCTCACGCCGCCAGAAAGCCAGCCGTTCGGTGGTCTGGCGGGGTCCGGCGGCCCCTTCGGTACGGTACCGCCGCACTACGGTCGCCGGATCGAGTGTTTCGTACACGTCCGCCCCCACCGCCGCACACGCCGCCTGCAGCCGCTCCAACGGCAGGTCCGCGAGGCGCTGATTGGTCTTCTCGCATTCGGCCACCAGCGAGCCCACCACGCCGTGCGCCGTGCGGAACGGCACGCCCTTGCTCACCAGGTATTCAGCCAGGGCCGTCGCCTCCAGGTAACCTTGGCTCATGCCCGCGGCGATGCGATCCACGTGGAACTCCGTACCGCCCACGATGGCTGCGGTCATTTCCAGCGATGCGGCCACAACGTCCGCCGCAGCGAACACGTGAATCTTGTCCTCCTGCAGGTCCCGATTGTACGTCGAAGGCTGGGCCTTGAGCAGCGTCAGCATCGCCACCAGGGCCCCGTACGCCGAGCCGGTCTTGCCACGGATCAGCTCCAGCAGGTCAAAGTTCCGCTTCTGCGGCATCATGCTCGATGAGGTGCAGTAGGCATCGTCGATCGTCAGGAAGCCAAACTCGTTCGAGCCGTAGATGATCCAATCCTCGGCCAGCCGCGACAGGTGGGCGGCGATCAGGGCCGCATCGAACAGAAACTCGGCGCAGAAATCGCGGTCGGCCACGGCGTCCAGGCTGTTGTGCGTGATGTCATCGAAGCCCAGCTCCCGCGCCGTGGAGTGCCGGTCCAGCGGTAACGTCGACCCGGCGACCGCCCCCGAACCCAACGGGCATATATTCACGCGTCGGCGCGTATCCCGCAGTCGCCCGCGATCCCGCTCAAACGCCTCCACGAAGCTGAGCACATACGCCCCGATGGTGACCGGCTGGGCCCGCTGCAGATGCGTGTACGCGGGCATGATCGCCTCGGCATACCGCCCGGCCAGATCCACCAGCGCGCGTTGCAGATCGCCCAGTCGTCCGCACATCCGGTCGATCTCCTCCCGCATCCACAGCCGCAGGTCCGTGGCCACTTGGTCGTTGCGGCTGCGGCCGGTGTGCAGCTTGCGGCCCACGTCGCCGGTCCGCTCGACCAGCGCCGCCTCGATGGCCATGTGGATGTCCTCGTGCACCGGGTCAAAGGCAAACCGTCCGGCGGTGATCTCCTCGCTGATCCGCCGCAGGGCGTCGGCGATCTGGTCGAACTCGTCGGATGTGAGCAACCCCTCGCCGGCCAGCATCCGCGCGTGTGCGATCGACCCGGCGATGTCGTGGGCGTAGAGCCGCCGGTCATACGACAACGACTCCACGAACGCCACCGCCTTCGGATCGCTCTTGCCGCTGAGCCGCTTTTCCCAGCTCTTCTCGCCCTTGGCCATCGGCCCGGTCTCCACTCAGCCAGACGCCCCCGTTCCATTCGGCATCGGATCGTACGTGCCTGACCGCAGGCTGTCAAGCATGGCCCCGGGATCGCGAGATTGATGAGCCGTGAACCCGCCGCCTCATCGGCGCAGGTTCTCCAACAGGTACAGCCCGCTTTTGCCCGGAGCCAGAACATCGAGGTCGCCGTCACCATCGATATCCTCGGCGATCGTGTTGATCCCGAAGCCGACTCGGCCGCCCTCGTGGATCACGTGCCGCGTCCAGCACTTCGCGCCGCGGTCGAACGTATAGTAATACACGCACAGGGGGTCGTTGGCGCCCGGATCATGGCCGTTGTGGGCGTGGTACCGTTTGCCCACGACCAAATCGTCAACCCCATCACCATCCAGGTCGGCCAGTAGCAGGAAGTGCGGCTGCGACCACGAGTCGTCGATCAGGTGGCGCGCCCAGGTGCGTTGTCCGTCGGAATCCCGACCCTGCTCGAGCCAGTAGATGCCATAGTCATGACCCAAGCCCCAGATGATGTCGCCGTCACCGTCAGCGTCGACATCGTGCACAAGAATGGGGATGCTGGTCGTTCCAAGCTGGAACTCGGCGTGCCAGGTCCACGATCCGTCGGCCATCTGCTCAAGCCAGCCGTTGGGCGCGACCACGTCGCATCGGCCATCGCCGTTGACATCGCCGGCGCCGATACCGTGGCCCGCCGCCGCCTGCGGCAGATCATGCTTGATCCACCGGACCCCGTTCGGCGCGGCCGGGTCTCGCTTGAACTCGTACCACGCCGCGGCGCTCATGATGTTGGGCAGGATGTCCGGCTGCCCGTCGCCGTTGATGTCCGCGATAATCGCCGTCTCCATGTTGCCCGGCGTGTCGATCTCGAACACCGGCCAGGGCTCGCCGGTCTTGCCGGGGTTGCGCACCCAGTAGACCATCTTGTTGTGCCAAGCCGCCCCGACGGTATCCACCCAGCCATCACCGTCCACGTCCATCGGCAGGTTGGCGAAATCGTAGTGGTAGCCGCCCTCCTCGCGGATCTCCCGCACGACATGCTTCTCCCACGTCGGCGCCTCGTACCAGAACCCGCCGCACAGAATGTCCGGCTTGCCGTCCCGGTTCACGTCCATGATCGTGCCGGCCTCGAAACGCGACTCGGCGTTGATCACGTGCAGCCGGAACCCCTCGCCGACCACGGGCCCATCAATGGCCTTGGCCCGGCGCAGCCGCACGATCGCCCCCCACGACAGGTTGTTCTGCGTGACCTTGAGCAGCAGCACGTTCGTGCCCTGTTGCAGCGTCACGTTCACCGTATCGGGTTGCGGCATGATCGGTCGGGCCGCGTTGTTCGCATGGACCACCGTGCCGTTGAGCCACGCCTTGACCCCATCGTCCGTGTAGATCTCCAGCCGGGCCGGCTGGGACGCTTCCGATTCGATCGTCGTCCGCAGATACGCCACCCGCTGCTCGCCGCCGAATACCTTGAGCAGGTCCACGTAGGCCGGGTGATTGCCCAATGGCTCGACCGCAATGGGCTTCCACTGTACCTCGGCGCCGGGCTGCTCGGGTGGGAACGAAATCTCGAACAACCCGGCGTAATTCTGTCCCTCCTGCATGTACGGCCCGGCCACCTCCCACTGGGTGAGGTAGCTTTGCACCGATTCGATCTCCAACAAGAGTGACTCGGCCTGCTGCTTCTGTTCATCGGCCACGGGCGCCGCTGCCACCTTGCGCATCGCCACGGCCACGGCCTTGGGCTCGGTCTTGCCGATGGCCTGAGTGATCTGCAATGCGGCCTGGGCGGCCTCGGCCCGTACGGACTCGTCGGCGACATACTCACAGGCCAATTCCAGGGCCCCCGGTGTATGAATCTTCGCCAGGACCGCCAGCGCGGCGCGCTTTTCGCCAGGCCGCTGGGTCGCCTGCATGATCTGCCGTAACTGCTCGACCTTCGTGTCCGCCGGTGCCTTGCTGCGGTCAATAAGATCCACCGCCGCCCGCGCCGCCAACACGCGATGAACCGGGCTGTCCGAGGTCCGCGCCACGTCCAGCAGGTCCGGCACGAACGCATCATCCGGCCACGCCGCCAGTGCCCGCAACGCCGCTTCTCGAAGCCCGGCGTCATCGTTCTGCTTCAAGGCCTCCCGCAGGGCCGCCTCTCCCCGTGCGGAGCCCAACTGCCCCAGCGCGTGAAGCAGTTCTGCCCGAGTCGGACCCGTGGCATCGGAAAACCGGGCCAACACAAGCTGGGACGCACGGTCCTGCATCGATGTCCGCTTCGCGACGGCCACCAGCGCCTTGACAGCATCACCCGCTTGGTCGCCTCCGGCCTGTTCGGCCAGCAACCCCACCAGATCGGGGACCTGCGCGGGTTCGGCCAACTCGCCCAAGGCCGCCAGTGCGGCCCGACGGACCTGCGGCACATCGCTCCGAGCCTGCTTCATAAGTTGATCCGTCGCGAGGGCCGATCCCCGCCTTCGCATCGCGTCGATCAACTCCACGCGGACCGACGGCTCGGTCGCGTCCAGCGCCGTGAGGAGAGCTTTGTCAACGTCGTCCCCGGACAGGCCTTCCAGACTCTGCCGCGCTGCGGCACGTTCAGTGTCACTGCCCTTTGCAGCCCAGGCCGCCAGCATGGGAACCAGATCGGCCCCGCCCGCACATCCGGCCGCCTCCAGACCGGCGATTCGAACGGTCTCGTTGTCACTGGCAATCGCCGCCCGGATCGTCGGCGTCGCCTCCCGACCTAGCGC
>DSDH01000645.1 GCA_011055475.1 Phycisphaerales bacterium
AGGGGCAGTTACAATGAGTTCCGCATCTACGACATGGCGCTGCCGGACGAGACCATCCTGGCGCATTACCAGGCTGGACCGGATGAGCCGCTGCCGGATACGTACTGCGACGCCCCCGCGGGCGACCTGACGGGCGACTGTGTGGTCGATCTGGAAGACCTGGCGGCCCTGGCCGCGGAATGGACGGCCAGCGGAATTACCCCTGTGCCGTAATGGTGTGAGTGTACCCCGGCGTGTCAAGACACGCGCCGGACCCCATGTAAATGAAAACCGACAAGGCTGGCGGCTGACCCCAAAACGGTCGGTCGCCAGCCTTCACAATCAAGGATCATCCACAATGCGAATTGCTGTATGGGCCCTTTGGACTGTGGCAAGCGTTGCGTTGGGTGCCGGGAGTCTGCCATCGGAGCGGACGTTCACGATCGATGCCGACCGCGTCGTCGGGCGCATCGATGAGAAGGTCTACGGGCATTTCCTCGAGCACATCTACCACTCCGTGCACGGCGGGCTGTGGGGCGAGCTGGTGTGGAACCGCAGCTTCGAGCAGATCGCCGGCAGCGGGGCGGGCCGCTGGCGCGTGCGGGAAGGGATGCTGACGCAGACCGCCCTGGGGGACAACATCCGGCACGTCTTCGGCTCGCCGGAATGGACCGACTACGAGATGACGTTCGAGGCCCGCAAGACCAACGGGGCCGAGGGCTTTCTCGTGCTGTTCCGCGTCGTGGATGACGAGCAGTTCTACTGGGCCAACCTCGGCGGCTGGGGTAACACCCGGCACGCGTTCGAGAAGGGCGTCAAGGGCCGGCGCTGGGCGGAGGTGGGTCGGGGCCGTAACGGGCGTATCGAAGCCGACCGCTGGCACCGCATCCGCGTGCGGTGCGAGGGGCCCCGTTTCCAGGTTTGGCTCGGCGATGACCGCGTGCTGGACTACACCGACACCGAGCGGCCGCATCTGGCCGGTCGCGTGGGTCTGGGCACGTGGCAGACGACGGCGCAGTTCCGTAACATCCGCGTACAGTCGCTCGATGGACGCGTCCTCTTCGAGGGCCTGCCCGAGGTCACGCCCATCCGACGCGCGGCCGAGTTCTGGGAGGTCTTCGGCGAAGGCTCGTGCGACCTGATCGAGCAGGACCCCCTGAACAGCAACCTGTGTCTGGAGATTGCCTCCGACGGCGCCGAGGCCGGCGTGCAGCAAAGCCCCTTCAAGGTGCGTCGCGACGTTCGCTACACCGGCTCAATGTGGGCCCGGGGCGAGGCGCAGGGGCCCTTGGTGGTGCGGCTATACCACGATGACACGGTCCTGGCCGAGAAGACCCTCGGCACGGTCCAAGGCGCGTGGAAGGAATACGCCTTCGAGCTGACGCCCCGGCTCTCGTGCGATGACGCTACGCTGCAAGTGGCCCTGACGGGGCAAGGCCGCGTGTGCATCGACCAGGTGAGCCTCATGGGCGCGGATGCGGTGGCGACCGGCGGCTTTCGGCCGGACCTGTTGCGGGCGATCCGCGGGCTTCGGCCGCCGATCATCCGCTGGCCGGGCGGCTGCTTCGCCTCATCGTATCAATGGAAGCAGGGCATCGGCCCGCAGCACAAGCGGCTGCCGCACCCGCGGGCGATCTGGGACGACCTGGACATGTACACCTACGGCACGGATGAGTTCATCGCCATGTGCCGTCGGGTCGGGGCCGAGCCGCTGATCGTGGTGAACATCGGCACGACGAACTGGAACACCGATGCCGAGACGCACGACTACCTGCAGGATGCGCTGGACTGGATCGAGTACTGCAACGGCCCGGCCGATTCCACGTGGGGCAAGGTGCGGGCGGCCAACGGGCATCCCGAACCCTACGGTGTGCGTTACTGGGAGATCGACAACGAGACCTGGCACATGGGCGCCGAGGCCTACGTGGCGGCGGTCAACCGGTTCGCTCCGGCGATGCGCAAGGCCGACCCCTCCATCACGCTGGCCGCCTGTGGCAGCGGCGGCTTCGACCTTAACTGGAACCGGGCGATCATCCAGGGCTGCGGCAGGCACATCGACTACCTGAGCATCCACCACTACGAGAACGCGGACCGCTTCGCCGAAGGGCCCTTCCGCTACGAGGAGTTTTTCCGCCGGACCGGCGAGCTCATCGCCCAAAGCGACAACCCGGAGATGAGGATCTACTGCTCGGAATGGAACGCCCAGAGCACGGACTGGCGCAGCGGGCTGTACGCCGGCGGGCTGCTGAATGCGTTTGAGCGATCCAGCGACGTGTTCGAGATCGGCGGCCCGGCCCTGTTCCTGCGGCACGTCTCGGCGCGGGCGTGGGATAACGCCTTCATCAACTTTGACCACACGGGTTGGTTCCCGGCGCCGAATTACGTGGTGATGCAGCTCTGGCGGCGGCACTACGCCCCGCAGCGCCTGGCCCTGGAGCCGGATGGCCGGCCGTTGAACCTGATCGCCACGCGAAGCGACGACGGCCGACGCGTGGTCATCAAGGGCGTCAATCCCACCGAGACCGATGCCGTGCTGCGGATCGAGATCGCCGGCTCGGCCATTCCCGTCGAGGCCCGGATGGAGCAGGTGGCGCCCGGTTCGCTGGAGGCCCGCAACACCCTGAGCCGACCCCGACACGTGCGGGCCGAGCCGGGAGCGGTGCATCTGGAGGGACGAGGGATTCGGTTTACCCTGCCGAAGCTGTCGGCGGGCGTGGTGATTGTCCGTTGTGATCGACCTTGACCGGAGGCAAGGCCCGGAAGCGAAACGGAGTACATGACATGAAACGCGAACGCGCCTTTACCTTGATCGAGCTGCTGGTGGTCATCGCCGTTATTGGGATGTTGCTGGCCGTGTTAATCCCCTCCCTTCAGTTGGCCAAGGAAGCCGCCCGGAGAATCGTCTGTCGAAACAACGTCAGGCAAGTCGCCCTGTCGATCAAGATCTACACCGAGGAGAATGACGGCAAGTTCCCGCTGAATGGAGCCGGCAATTGGTTGTGGGACGTGGCCTACAGCACGACCGACTACATCATCGAGATGGGCGGCGATAGAGACACGTTTTATTGTCCTTCCGATCCGACCAAGAGCGCCGACAAGCCCGAGAACTGGCAGTACTCCCAGGTGTATGGGACAAATCCGCCCCGCTGGATGCCCGAGCCCAAGGGATACGATGCCCGTCGGTTGGAGTTTCGTGTGACCGGCTATTTCTGGATGATGGACACGGAAGGCGGACGCAATTATCAACCGCAGGGAACCCCTGAGCGCCCATGGATTCGCACAATGAACGACGTGCGAAACGCCGGCGAGTGGGAGCTGGTAACCGACGCCACGCTCAGCACGATCAGCAACCCGGATCTTGCCAGCTTCACGGAGATAGAGGGGGGCCTCTACTCCTGGCTGGGCACGTATGACCGAACGAACCACCTGCATCGCAGCCGGCGCAACCAAGCCGGGCATCGACTCCCCCTCGGCGGTAACATCGCCTTTGTCGACGGCCACGCCGAATGGCGCAAGTTCGACCAGATGCAGATGCGCGTCTCCCCACCCTCTCACTGGTGGTGATCGTCCCTACGTGCCGATAATCCCACGGCACCTCTGTTGCATGACGGGCTTCGTCATGACCCGCGCCTGCACTTCGCGCCCGTGAACGACATGGCACAACATTCGCGGTGGTGATAGAATGGTCCTTGCCCCACGGACACGGCGGGACCGAGAGGGGGCCCGTCCCGGAGGGATTACGCGGGAAAGGATGAAGGGTGCAATCGACGACTTCTTGTTCGTGCCTTCTGGCGGTGGCTGTGGTGCTGGTCTTGGCGGGGCCGGGCCAGTCCGCGGCGGCGAACCTGCTGCAAAACGGCGACGTCGAGCAGTGGCAGGAGGGTCGGCCCGTACAGTGGAGCACGTTGTGGACGCGCCAGGCCGGGGCCGGCACGCTCGGCCGCGACGAGCAGATCCGCCGCGACGGCGCGTCCAGCGTCCGGATCGAGCACCGCGGGGGGCAGGATTGGAGCCTCCAGTACGCCCAGCGCCTGGCCGTGCAGCCGGGCGACTGGTTCGAGTACACCGCCGAGGTCTTTCGCAAGGCGGACGCCGCCGGCGGCGTCACGCTGTGCGTCACGGCCTACGATGTCCAGGGCCGGGCCGTGGACTGGTCGCTCGGCGGGCGCAATGCGCGGCAGGCCGGGCAATGGGAGTCGATCCGCTCGTCGTTCATCGTGCCCGACGGCGTCACGCACATCCAGCCGCGGCTCATCGGCTACGGACCGGGCACGGTGTGGTTTGACGGTGCGAGCCTGGTGAGCAAGGGCCGCATCGAGCCGCTGCCGCCGGACCAAGTCGAGGGCCTGGCGCTCTCGAACGCGCTGCTGTCCGTGCGGGTCGATGCAACGGGGGCCCTGCACGTCACCGATCGGCGGTCCGGGCGTCGCTGGACGCAGAGCAGTTCCGATGGCCAAGGCCGCCTCATCGCCGCCCGTCGCCGGGGCGAGGCGATCCTGTTGACGTGGATGCACGTGGCGACGGCCCAACCCTACGAGGCCACGATTCATCTGGAGCCGCAGGCCGCCGAGGTTGTCGTCACGATCACGCCGGATGGACCGCAGCCCCGGCAATGCCCCATGAGCCGGGACATCGCCTGGCCCGGACCGTTCGAATCAGCGACGGGCGACTCTCTCGTCGTGCCGATGAACGAGGGCATCAGCTATCCCGTGGATGGGCCGGTCGATCCGCCGGGCACACTGATCGCCTATGGCGGGCACGGCATCTGCATGGCCTTCTGGGGCGTAACCGACGGCCGGGCCGGGTACATGGCCATCCTCGAAACGCCCGATGACGCGGCCATCCGCATCGACCGCCGCGATGGCCGCCTGTGCATCGGGCCCGTGTGGCACGACCAGAAGGGCCTGTTCGGCTACCCGCGCACGCTGCGCTACGTGTTCTTCGACGACGGCGGTCACGTGGCGATGTGCAAACGCTATCGCCGATACGTCCAGAACCGGGGCGCGCTCAAGACGCTCGCCGACAAGCGCCGCGAGAATCCGAACGTGGACCTCCTGATCGGCGCGGTCAACGTGTGGTGCTGGGAGCGCGACCCGGTGGGACTCGTCCGCGACATGCAGGCGGCGGGGATCGAGCGGATCCTGTGGAGCCGCCGGTGCGCCCCGCAGGAGATCGCCGAGCTGAACCGAATGCCCGGCGTCCTGACCAGCCGCTACGACATCTACCAGGACCTGATGGACCCGCAGATCGTCGCCGAGAAGCTGGGCGGCGTCCATTCGGACTGGACGCAGGCCGGCTGGCCCGATGACCTGATGCGGGATGCGAATGGTGATTGGCGCAAGGGCTGGCAGGTCCGCGGCCGCGATGGCCAGATGTACCCGTGCGGCGTGCTGTGCGACCGCCGGGCCCTCGACCACGCCCGGCAGCGCGTGCCCGAAGAGCTCAAGACGCACCCCTACCGCTGCCGGTTCATCGACACGACGACGGCCAGCCCGTGGCGCGAATGCTATGACCCCCGGCACCCCATGACCCGCAGCGACAGCCGCCACTGGAAGATGGAGCTCCTGCGGTACATGTCCGAGGAGATGAAGCTGGTCACCGGCTCGGAGACCGGCCACGATGCGGCGGTGCCGTACGTGCACTACTTCGAGGGGATGCTGAGCCTGGGGCCCTATCGCGTGCCCGACGCCGGGCGGGATATGGCCCGCATCTGGACCGAGGTGCCCGAACGCGTCGCCACGTTCCAACTCGGCCATCGCTACCGGCTGCCGCTCTGGGAGCTGGTCTACCACGATTGCGTCGTCGCGCAGTGGTACTGGGGCGACTACAACAACAAGCTGCCGAGCCTGTGGGACAAGCGCGACCTGTTCAACGTGCTCTATGCGACGCCGCCGATGTTCATGTTCACGCGGGGTTTCTGGAACGAGAACCGGGAACGCTTCGTGCAGAGCTACCGGGCCATCGGTCCGGTCGTGCGGGCGGTCGGCTACGCGGAGATGACCGACCACGTGTTCCTCACGCCCGACCGCGACGTGCAGCAGACGGTCTTCGCCGACGGCACGCGGATCACGGTCAACTTCGGCGACGCGCCCTATCGTGTGGCGGATGGCACAACGATCGTTCCAAACAGTTACCATTATGCGCCGGGAGGGGACGGAGCGGATGACAGGTAAATCACAAACGACCCCAAATCGGGAGGTCAAGATGGCGAGAATACGTGGCATCGCACATGCCGTTTTTCTGGTGGGCGTTGCGCTGAGCGCTTCGGTGGTGTCCGGCGAAACGCTGACGATCAACGCCCGGCGGCGGATTCCCTCGGCCGAGGCGCCGGGGGCGTTTCGGATGGTCAACGACAAGCAGACTTGGCCGGCCGAGCAGACGGCGATCATCATCTGCGACATGTGGAACCGGCACTGGTGCCGCGGGGCGACGGCCCGCGTCAAGGACATGGCCCCGGCGATGAACCGCGTCGTCTCGCTGGCGCGGGACAAGGGCGTCCTGATCGTCCATGCCCCCAGCAGTTGCATGGAGGCGTACGCCGCCGACCCGGCCCGGCAACGGGCCCGCGAGGCGTCTCAGGAGAATCTGCCGGACTGGCTGGCCCGGTGGAACAACGGGCTCGAGAGCGAAAAGGGCGCAACATGGCCCATCGACCAGTCCGACGGCGGCTGCGACTGCCGGCCCCAGTGTCCGCAGGGCAGCCCCTGGACGAGTCAGATCGACACGATTGACATCCGCGAGGGCGATGCCATCAGCGATTCCGGGCTGGAGATCGCGGCGGTCCTGCGGCAGCGCGGCGTTCACAACGTGATCATCATGGGCGTGCACACGAACATGTGCGTCATCGGCCGGCCTTTCGGCCTGCGGAACATGGCCCGCTGGGGCATGAACGTCGTGCTCATGCGGGACCTGACCGACACGATGTACAACTCGCGGCGCCCGCCCTACG
>DSDH01000296.1 GCA_011055475.1 Phycisphaerales bacterium
GCCGCCTTCAGGATGAACAGCGCACAGATCAGTGCACCCCCGAGATAGCAGGCCAGAAGCGACCATGCAGCCCCCATTATTCCATGCCCGGGGATCCAGGCACGGGCCGTGAGGTAGCAGATGCCGGCGGCCGCCGCGGCCGCGATGACCTGGCTGCGAAATCGTCGGGCGGCGTTCAGGCCCGCGTTGAAGAAAGAGAAAACGAACAAGGCCCCGCCGGCTACCGTGACCCATACGAGCTCTACGTGATATGCGCCGTATTCAGGGGTGAACATCAGGGTCAGAATCCAACGGCCCAGCAGGCTCGCGACGATCACGGCCAGTACCCCCAGGCCTACGGCGACCAGGATGATCTTGCCCAGGAGGATGAAATACGCTCGAAGGTTGCCTGCAAAGTACTTGGCCAATCGGGGCATGACCGAATGTGTCAACGCCGCCACGGCCATGGTCCCGGCCACCAGCAAGGAGGCCATCGCCGCGAAGTACCCGACCAGGTCTTGCCCATGTGTTGTGTCAAGAAGCAGCCGGGGAATGCTCGTGTAAAGCGTCTGAAAGCCGGCGACCAGACCCAGGGGAAACGCCGTTCCCATCAGGTGCAGGACACGTCGGTCGGGCAGAAACTGGGTGAATCGGACGGGGTGATGCAAAGCCCCCTGAATCAGAGCCTTGGCGCAAGGGCGGTCATTGAACCAAAGAACCACAAGGCGTGCCAGAAAAAGGCCTGATACGGCGATCCACAGACGCCGAGAGATCAGAAAAGCGCCGCCGAAGAAGGCCAGCGTCAGCAGGCCCTGCAGCACGTGTGACCGCGCCACGCAGTCCATTCGTTCGTGTTTCTGCATGGCGGCCAGGAAGACCTTTTCCACTTCGAACACGCCGTATCCAGCGCTGAGCATGCAGATCACAGGCAGTGCCGGATGAGCCGCATACTTCCAGAACCCCACCCCGATGCTGACACACAAAGCCAGCACCGCGGAGAGGAACTTGACGCCGAAGTAGTGACGGAATTCGTACTCGTTGTTCACGTCGGTCACTTGTACGATGGCGACCTGTAACCCGAGAAAGTGGCTGATGGGGAGTGTGACGGCTTGAGCGATGGCAAACAGGCCGACGACGCCGGGGTCGGCCATCTTCGCCAGCATGACCAGCAGAACCCATCGGCAGAACGCGGAGATCGCGTTCCCGGCGAACGCCCAAGCGAAATTGACCCGCAGGGACAACGGACGCGTGCCGCTTCGTGGAAGTATTTTCGTCAGCATGCGTGTATTCCAAGTCCCATCTTGATCGGTGTACTGGTTTGGCGGATCCGCCGGCAGGATGGTTCAATCGGCCGGTGGAACACTCAGGCATATTCCCTAAACAGGCGGCCCCAGGGGCTGTCGGCGAGCCACTGGTTGACGATGTGGCGGCCACGGAGGGGGTACCACAGCCGGTCGTGGTACAGGGCCGAGGCGAGGATGAACGCGTACACCACCGGGGTGTGGAACAGCAGCCGCTGCAGGCCGCGCAGCGGGCCGAACCAGCGCAATCGACCCACGCGGGCGGCGGCGTGCCTCGGCGATCATTCGTTTCATCTTCTCGACCATCTTCGGATCATCTAAAACACCTTCGGCCCACCGATTGCTGACATAAATGTTCAGGTGTGATGGTATTCCAGAATCGAGGGCGCGGCGAACAGATTTGAATGAGTCCCGAATCAATGTGCAATGCCAGATTATGATGGGTCCGACGACGGCGGTCTTCTTCGGCGATGCGGGCTCAGATTCTGCCCCACTTTGATCACGGTTCGCGCACGAGAGAAATGCAAGGCCGGCTGTGGCTAATGTAAACAAGCACTTCGATCGCCATCGGGGTGTGGTCCTTGTGCTCGCCGAGTTCACGGTTCACCTTGGAACACGTTGACTGGGTTGGGCGGGCCAATGCGGAAGATGTGCTCTTCGGCGGAGATAGGGTACTCGTGCAACCAATCCGCGCGGGCCCACTTGGGATAGTAGCCGGGCACATCGGAAACGGTAAATAGTGATACTCCGTCGGCCAGCGGCACACGCAGTTTCTCCAATCGAGCAGACAGAGGCAGGACGTACAGATCCGGTCGTTTGCCTTCGACGTGGTGGACGTATTGTAGCGGTGCCAGAGTTGTCATGTCGGCCAGAAGAATCGACCGGGGCGGAAGCTGCGCAAACAACTCTTCGGCCAATCGGCGGGGTCCTGTCTGGTTGTGCTGCCAGGGCCGCAGGTAGTAGGCGTACTCGTCGCGATACGGAATGTGGCGGCGGGTCCCTAACGGGATCTGCTGACCGCGTGCCAACTCGCTCAGACCGTAGTAGGTGGGTGGGATACACAGCAGGAGGACGCCCGCTGCCGTGCCCCACAAGAGTCTACGCCGGGACACAAGAAAGGCCCAGCCCAGTCCGACGTAGACGGCCACGAGCAGGTACATGGGCAGGAAGAAGTTGTTCATGTTGGGCACATCGTAGCGGACAGCGAACAGGCCGTAGACGATCGCCATCCACAAGAGGAGCCGGGCGATGACCGGCTCGGCGAGTCTGCGGAAGCTCAGGAGGATGCCCGGCACCGCCAGCAGGACCAGGGGTGTCGGAAAGTTCAACACGAAGAATTGTGCGCTACGTTTTAACAGAATGCCAAGCCGGGCTACATTGAACACATGACGTTCCCACCTTCCCCAGAGGGCCGAGGTGATGGTGCTCCATAAATCGCCGCTGCGCTGGTACTCGATGGCCATGACGATCCAGAGAAGGGCAGCCCCCGCCGCCCAGGCAAGAAGGATTCCCAGATACGTTCGAGGCCACATTTGCCTTCGCGTAACTCGCCCAAGGAGCCATACCATAATCACTGCAAAGCCGATCTGGCTCATTATGTGGGCGCTGATGCCCAGTCCAAAGGCCGCCCCCATTGCCCAGAGGTGCGCCGGCCGGCGACTCCGGAGGTATGCAAGCGTCAGGACAAGCCCCAAGCTCATTGCGGCGTTGGCCATACTATAGGTCTGGGCCTGGACGCCCAGGAACCAGATGCTATGTGCCAGGGCCAAGACGGCCGCCGAAAGGGCTCCGGCCCCGGTGCGACCCGTGAGCATGTACACCAGCAAGTACACGTTCGCGACGGTGACGGCCGCGAAAACCGCGCTAACCAGGTTCGCTGCATACGCGTAGCTGAAGATGCCCAGTCGGCCGACCAGATGGGCCGTCACGATGAACAATGGGTGCACACGGACCACGTCGCCGGGACGGTTCAGATTGCATTGTGCCGCCTGCACCTGATAATCGCCCTGGTCCTGCCAGACAACGTCCGGCGCAAGAGTCAAGACGTAGAGTGTCAAGGCGCATGCCAATGCGATCAGCCACCCGTACCAGCGCACGCGGACGGCTCGGTCTGTTGGCAATCGATTGTCTTTGTGCTCAGTCAAGCCGCCCTGTCCGCGACAACGAAGTAATGTCCATACCAGAACATAGGCGCCCACGATTGCTCCCGGATCACGAATCCAGCCTCCTCGATCCAGCGGCATACCGTCTCCACGGGACGGTACCACGGTCGTTGGTGAGTGACAACCAGATCGTGGAGAGTGTTCATCGTCCGGCGAAGTCTCATAGCAGGATCAATGTCCTTGAAGAGTATCCGTCGAACGGACGTCTCGGCAATCCGCTGCAGAAGTGGTTTCTGATGGTCCGGGGTAACATGATGCAGGACGTCGATCATGGTCAGGCTATCAAACTCCTGCTGCGGCCACTGGTCTCCAGGGTCCACGGAGAGAAAGCGAAGCTTCTCGTCCGGCCGGCGAAGGGCGTTGGCGGTGGCCACCTTGCGGGCGTCAACCTCAATCCCCACGCCTTCGGCAATCTGCCGAAACCGGGCCAGCAGGAACAGCCACAGGCCCGCGCCGCATCCCACGTCCAGGACTCTCGCACCCTGGGGCACGTGCTGCATCAGGGTATGATACGGACAGATCCTCGGCCGATACGTCATGAAAAACCGATCGACACATCCCAGCGATGCACACCGTTGCCGGGCATACCTGCCGAGTTGGGCGGGCTCAATGGCGATCAGAGCTGCCCTTGTAGATAGTCATGCAAAGACTCACCCCAGCCGACAATGAGGACCGCCGCACCCAGCCAAAGGGCCACCGTGATCTGGAACGGCAGGTCGTGCAAGATCAAATCGGTGGGGTCGTTGTACCGGCCGTTCATCGAAAGCATTGCGAAACGAAAGACGCCGTAGACCATGAGCGGGAGAGTGTAGACGAAGTACGGTGTCCCAAAGTGCTCGATGGTCCGCTCGTTGAGGCTGTACACCAGAAACGCCACGACGGCGATCCCCGCCGAGACGGTGACCAGGTGCGTGAGCAGTTCCGGCGTGTAGTGCAGCAGGGTCGCCCGGTGTCGGCCGGCCGAGGCGGCGTCCTCGAACGAGACGATCTCGCTGTAGCGTTTGCAGAAGCCCATGAACAGGCACAGGGTGAACATGCAGATGAACAGCCACGGGCTGATCGCGACGCGGATGGCCACGGCCCCCCCGACGGCCCGCAGGACGAACCCCAGTGCGATACAGATCACGTCGAGCAAAACGCGGTGTTTGCAGGCGACCGTGTACAGGATTTGCAGGCCCAGGTACGCGGCCAGGACGATCGTGACACCGCGATGCAACGGGACGGTGAAAAGCAGCGCCAGAGGGCCCAGCACGACACCCAGGACGGCGGCCCAGTGCACAGGGACGCGTCCGGCGGCCAGGGGCCGGTCACGTTTGGTCGGGTGCTGCCGGTCGCCCTGGCGGTCGGCGATATCGTTGAGGACATAGGTGGCCGAGGACGCCAGGCAGAAGGCCACCGCCGCCCACAGGGCCCGCCCCCAGGCCTCGGGCGAGGCCATCTGCTGCCCGAACACGACCGGAAGAAGAACGACCACGTTCTTGATCCAGTGCGCGGGCCGGATCAGACGGATGATGTCACGGATGGATACCATAGAGGACCTGCTCTGGCGATTTCGCCATGTCCGGACAAGGTGGGGCATCCCACCCCTGGTCCGGAAGCGCTTCTCAATGGATTACTCGTAAAACTCCAGCACCGCCCCAACGACGGCGTCCTTCATCTCGTCGGTCAGTTCAGGATAAATTGGCAGGGCCAGGACCTCCTGAGCGGCCTTCTCGGCCTCCGGGAAATCGCCCTGTCGGTAGCCCAGCGGGCCGAAGCATTCTTGCAGGTGCAGCGGCACGGGGTAGTAGATCTCGCAGCCGATCTGCCTGGATCGCAGGTGCTTGATGAGCTCATCGCGGCGCGGCACCCGGATGACGTACTGGTTGAAGATGGATTCGCAGTCTTCGCTGATCCGGGGCGTCTGCACCACGCTGTCCTTGAACTTCTTCGTGTAGTAGGCGGCGTTCTTACGGCGGGCCTTGGACCAGGCATCCAGGTGCGGCAGCTTGACCAGCAGGGCGGCGGCCTGGATCGGATCCAGGCGGAAGTTGCCGCCGACGTACTGGTGGTAGTACTTGGGCTCGCTGCCGTGGTTTCGCATCATGCGAAGGCGATGGGCCAGGGCCTCGTCGTTGGTGACGATCATGCCGCCGTCGCCGATGCCGCCGAGGTTCTTGCTGGGAAAGAAGCTGAAGCACCCGCAGGTGCCGATCGAGCCGGCCTTGCGGCCCTTGTAGGTACTGGTGATGGATTGGGCCGCGTCCTCGATGACGGCCAGGCTGTTGCGGCCCGCGATGGCCATGATCGGGTCCATGTCCGCCATCTGACCGAACAGATGGACGGGCATGATCGCCTTGGTGTTCTTGCTGATGACGTGCTCGATCTTCTCGGGGTCGATGTTATACGTGACGGGATCGATATCCACGAAGACCGGGCGGGCGCCGGTCCGCCAGATGCTGCCGGCGGTGGCGAAGAACGTGAACGGGGTCGTGATGACCTCGTCGTCGGCGCCGATCTCCAGACTCATCAGGGCGTTGAGCAGGGCGTCGGTGCCGCTCGAGACGCCGACGGCGTACGCGCAATCGGACGCCTTGGCGACGGCTTCTTCAAGCTGCTCGACCTTCGGCCCGCCGATACACACCTGCGAATCGAGCACATCGTTGATCTGCGCCAGCACCTCGTCCCTGATCTGTGCGTACTGCGCCTTCAAATCCAACAGCGGTACTTGCATGAACGTCGATCTCCTTTCCACGTCGAGTCCGGCGGTTCCTTGCCGGGGGCACCCCCATGGCTCAGGCCGGAGGGGTCGGCTGATCCTTCTTGAATTCGTCGTAGGTTTTCGACCCGGTGGCCAGGTCCGGCGGCAGGGGCCGGTCCTCATCGAGATCGAGGCAGCGGACAACGTCCGGCTCGACCTCCTTGTACCGATAGCCGCTTTCGGGGCAGCGCATGACACCCCCGGTGTCGGGCGACCCCAGGCGGTGCCCGTGGCGGCTCATCCAGCCGACCCGCCGTGCGGGGACGCCCATCATCATCGCATAGTCCGGCACGTCCCTAGCAACCAGGGCCCCGGCGGCGATGAAGGCGTACCGGCCGATTGTGACGCCGCAGACGATGGTCGCATTGGCGCCGATCGTGGCCCCGCGGCGGATGAGGGTCTTCTCGTAAATCCCGCGGCGGACGACCTGCGAGCGGGGGTTGGTCACGTTGGTCAGCACGCAACTGGGACCGAGGAACACATCGTCCTCGATGGTGATGCCCGCGTAGACGGCCACGTTGTTCTGAATCTTGACATTGTCGCCGATGACGGCGCCGCCCGCGACAAAGACGTTCTGGCCCAGGTTGCAGTCGCGCCCGATGACGGCCTCGGCACAGACATGGCAGAAATGCCAGATCTTCGTCCCCCGCCCGATCTGGCAGGGTTGATCGACACACGCGGTGCGATGCGCGAAGTACTCACCAGCCTGTGCGTTGGTCGTCATGTCC
>DSDH01000295.1 GCA_011055475.1 Phycisphaerales bacterium
AAGATCGGCGAGGACCCGCAGCCGGTCGTCGTCGGCCACTACCAGTCTCCGGGCAGCTTTTACGCGCTCAACAAGTTCGACGGCTGGGCGAGCGCGGCCGGACAGGCCGGATCGTGCGGCGCGGCCCATGGCAATTTCCAGACCGCCGCCAATCCCGACCAACGTTACGGCCTGGTGACCATGTTTCCCTGGCTCGTCGCGCACACGACCGCTGCTTACAAGGAACTGCGCGGCGAGCTGATCGAGGTCTATGCCATCGGTAGCGGTGCGGCCGACTCGGAGGACGTTCTCACGTTGAGCGGGGCCTCCTACAAGATTTTCAACCTGTCCGGTCCGGGTTGGTGCGCGGTGAAGGAGTGATCCCATGGCGGTGAGGCAAGGCAATAAAAAGGAGATCGCGTCGAACGCCGGACGCCTGACCTCGATGTTCCGCGTGGTCCGGAACGTCGGCGCGGCGAACAGAATCACCGGGAGGCTGAGACGTGGCAACCCGTAGCGGAAACAAGCTCTCCGTCCGGCCCTTCGCAGGGTCCGTGGTTCCGATGAACCGCGCCCAGATGCCGGCCTTTCCGGCGGTCATTTTCGAAGCCGTCGGAGCGGCGTCGACGACACGGACCATCCGGCGCGAAGCGGACGCGGCCCTGCGGATCACGGCGGAGGTGCATGTCAACGCAGACAGCCAGGCCATGGTCGTGAGATCGATTCTGCGGAGCTTCGATCTGCGCGGATGGGTGGTCCGTTTCCCGATGATCCTTTCCGATGCAGCCGTCCGGATTCACCAGCCATTGGAAAGCCGGAGCGATACCCGTTTCATGGTTTTCGCGGAGATCGAGCGGACGGCGGACTCGGCCCAACTCGTGGTGCGCGAGGCGACCGGTCAAGCGGACGCGCGCCTGACCGTCTTCGCCGTGCTGATCCGCGAAGGCCACTCGAT
This sequence comes from Phycisphaerales bacterium, assembly GCA_011055475.1. GTDB lineage: Bacteria > Planctomycetota > Phycisphaerae > Sedimentisphaerales > Anaerohalosphaeraceae > DSDH01. The sequence continues at coordinate 935 of DSDH01000295.1, forward strand.
CCAGACCTGAAGGAGGAATACGAATGTCACTTGGACTCATCGTCAAAACAGGCCGCATCCTCACCGCTCGGTTGCTCATGGGCGATCCCATCGAGGGCATCACCCACTGCGCCATCGGCGACGGGGACGCCACGTTCACCGACCCGCTCAATCCGCCCGCCCCGGACATCGACCAGACGACGCTCAAGAACGAGCGGGCCCGAAAAAAGCACTACAAGCGGACCTTTCTCAAGGAGGACCCGGAAGGGACGCTCATCGTCAACGGCATCCATTACATCGAAACCGGCGAGGAAACCCAGACCATCGGCGTCTTCTTCCGCTTCGAGGAAAACGAAGCCAACGGCATCACTATCCGGGAATACGGCTTCTTCGGGGGCGATGCGGCCTACATCGCCGGACTCCAGTCCGATTATGCGGCGAACGGCGTTTACCACCCGGACACCAACCCGACCGGTGAGGTGCTCGATCCCGGCTACCTGTACGAAGTGAAGAACATCCCCGACTTCAACAAGACCTCGGACACGCGGGTGGAGCTGGTCGGGGTCATCAAGATTTAGGAGGAAAAACCATGTCCATTTCGCGCGATACGTTCGACCCGGCGAAGAACTACAAGAGGGTCCGCTACCACCAGGACCGGGACCTGCTCGACTCGGAGCTCAACGAGCAACAGGACATCATCAACCAGGAGCGCAGGAAGCTGGCGGACATCCTCTTCAAGGAAGGGGCCATCGTCAGCGGCTTCGGCGTGACGGTCGCGGCCAACGTGCTCACCGTGGCCGAAGGGCTGGTCTACATCGACGGCTGCCTGGAGCGTGTGCCGGGAGCGGTGCTCACCTACGACCCGGCCAAGACGAGCGGCGCGGATTACGTCTATGTCGAGCTGCTCAAGTACAACTACGGCTACAACCAGGACGCCGTGCTCATCAACCCCGCCACCGGCGAACCCACCGCCGAGCGGGAGAAGTGGGTCCTGTCGCTCAAGGACCACGATACGAGCGGCGAGACCTTGCCCAACAACGTGACCCAACGCAAGGTGGTCGCGGTCCACAAGTTCGACCGCGAGACCGGCGACGTGACGGCGACCGTCCGGGAGAAGTCGAATCTCTACCTTCAGGATTTGCTCGGGACGCTGCCCGGAAGCCGCATCACGGTCGCGTCCATCACGGAGGACCAGCTCGCCTTCGCGGCCGCCGAGGGACTGAACTCGCTTCTCCAGAACCTGGCCGAGCGGACCTACGACCAGGCCGGCAGTTATCTGGTCAAGGGACTCGACAGCTTCAGCGGCGACAACGACGGCGCGAACGTCGAGGTGATCACCAACGCGGGCCGCGCTTACATCCAGGGCTTCCGACTGCAGAAGGATATGCCCACCACGACCCTGGTGCCCAAATCCACGGCCGTCAAGTCGGTCCGGGGCGAGCAGAAGACTTACGTGATCGGCACCCGGCGCTATGCGCTCAACAACACGCCTCTCAAGGAAACCACCCAGGTCGAAGCCATCGTCGAGATCGTCTCCAACATCACCCGCGGCTCCGTCGGGGGCGGCGAGGACCTGCTCGTCCCCAACCCGGTGGTGGACATCCTTGAGGTGAGCCAGGGCGCGACGGTCTTTCAGGAAGGCGCGGACTGGCAGCAGTCCGGCAACTATGTGGACTGGCTGGGGTTGGGCAACGAACCCGCCATCGGCACCACATACACCGTCCGCTGGACCTACACCAAGCAGATGATCGAGGGGACGGACTATGTGGACGGAGGCTGGTTCGGACGCTCAGGCCATCCGGCGGCGGACGAGTACTTCTACCTGGTCACCGTTCAGAGCGCCACCGGTGAGACTCAGTACGATTCCGCCAAAGTCGTTTCGCGCGATACCCTGACCGGGGAAATCAACCGCCTCTCCTGGCTGCCGGTCAGCGGAGCGACCGGGTACCGCATTTACCGCGGCACGCAGAACACGGTCCGCGCGGATTTCCAACGTCTCAAGGACGTCGCCGCTGGGGTCACGTCGTACATCGACGACGGCGTCGACGAGATCGTGGGCGGAAACCCGCCCGCATCCAACACGAGCGGACTGACCATGTCCCCCGTACAGATCGAACCGGGCAACCTCTCCATCATCAACTTCGGCCGCACCGACATCGGCGACGAGCCGGTGGGCGGTTCCAACTGCAGCATCGACTACGACTACTACATCGGCCGCAAGGACATCATCTACGCCACCACCCGCGAGATCAAACGGCTGGAAGGCGCTCCGGCCGACTGGCCGAAGCTGCCCATCGTCCCGGAAGGTACGCTCGGGCTGTGCAGCGTCGATTGCCCGCCGAACTCGGTGGACTTGACGGTCTTCAATTTCGGGCTGACCCGCATCACCATGGACCAGATCCACGAGATCATCCAGGACGTCGAGGACCTCAAGTACAACGACGCTCAGTTCCAAATGAACAACGAGCTGCAGAACCGGGACGCCCAGACCAAAAAGGGTGTCTATTCCGATGACTTCTCGAACGACGCCCAGTCCGACATCTACCACAGCGAGTGGAGCGCCCGCATCGACGAGGTACGGCAATTCGCCGCCCCGAACCGAGCGGCCACGCCGCAGGTGCTCGATGTTGACTCCGCCGGGAGCGACGCCCTTTTCAAGGACAGCCTCGTTCTCCTGCCGGGCACGGAGCTCGTACTCATCGAGCAGACCGACTGGTCCGAAGACAAGAACATCAATCCCTACGCCGTGTTCGAAAAACCAGACGCCGCCGCGGAGGTGACGCCGAATATCGGTCGGCGCGGTCAGACAGGCGTGGCTGTGGTCGGTTCCAACTTCACCCCCGGCGCGACCGGTGTGACGGTGCGCTGCGACGGGAAGGTGGTGGCTTCGGGTCTCAGCGGCGACGCAGTGGGCAGAGTCATCGCCTCCTTCGTCATTCCCGACGATGTCCGCAACGGCAACCGCGTGGTCGAAATGACCGACGGCACCTACTCGGCGCAAGCCAACCTTCAGGTCAACGATCCCCTGGTCATCACGCGGATCGAAAGGGTCGTGGTCAACCGCACCATCGTGCAGCGTCAGACCATCGTCCAGCAGGTGCCGCCGCGCATCATCCGCGTCCCAGTGGTGCGAACCGTATGGCGCTGGCGTTGGGTGACCCGCCGCCGGGACCCGCTTGCGCAGACTTTCAGCTTCGGGGAGAACCGGGTCATCTCCGCCGTGGGGCTTCACTTCACGCAGAAAGACGCTTCCATCCCCGTAACCATTCAGATCCGCGGTGTCACGACCGGGCTTCCCAACGAGGTCATCCTGGCCGAGAAGGTCATCGCCCCGGGCGAGATCGCCTTAGGTTCCGAGACCAAAATCGTCTTCGACGATCCCTTCTACGCGGAGGCGAACACCAGTTACGCAGTCGTGCTGCTGACCAACAGCACCAATTACCGGGTGCGCATCGCCACGCTGGGCCGCCTGGGACAAAACGGGGTCATCACCCGTCAGACTTACACCGCCGGCGTGTTGCTGGAAAGCTCGAACGCCGAAACCTGGACGCCGCTCAACAGCTCCGATCTCACCATGAGAATCTACGGCTACGACTTCCAGTCCGAAGGCGAGGTCCGCTTCCAGCCCATCACCGGTGTGCAGTTCAGCGACCTGAACCTGGATGAGTATTCGTCCATTCCGGAGGGCTGCGGCATCGTCTGGGAATACTCGACCGACGACGGGGTGACTTGGGACGCCATTGTGCCGGCGGAAGAGGAGCGGCTGCCCAACCTCGGTGCGCAGGTGCTTGTGAGGGCGATCCTCTCCTCCAATGTTCCCAACGACTCCCCTGTGCTGAACTACAAGGACGTCAACCTCATCGGGTATCTCAACGACCCGACGGGCGCGTATTTGAACCGTGAGAACGAACTCACCCAGGGTGTCTCCTCCACCAAGGTCTACACGCAGATGAACATCCCCAGCGGGACTACCATTGATTGGTTCGCCTCCAACGACGGCGGGTCAAGCTGGGAAACGATGTCGATCCAGACGACGCGGGAGATCGATCAGGAGTGGACCGAGTACACGCTCACCAGAACCTTCACTGATCCGAACGGAAACAAGGTCCGCTACAAGGCGGAGATGACCGGCAACAACCTGGTGTACCCGAGGATTCACACCCTCGGCGCGACGTTGAGTTGATTGGAGGAATGTCATGATCGTTCGAAGACAAGGCGGTTTGACCGAGTACATTCCATCACCCCAGGAAAAACGCGAAGGCGTCCTGCGGGATCACGCCCTCGACCTGCTCGCCAACCTGGACGCGCGCATGCGGCGCATCGAGGAGCGGCACGGCATTGCACCGGACGCCGCGGAGGCGTTCGCCGGACTCATGGCCCGCATCCGGCGGGAGGAAGTCGAAGCCAGGCGGATCAACCGGGAACTTATGGACGCCGGATACCAGCATGAGGACTTGTCCGCCGCGGCGCTTGCGGCGCAGACCGGGAGGACCCAGCTATGAGCATCACCATCAAGAGCAACACTGATACGATTCTGGAACTGCCGGGGTTCACCGGGACGCTCGGGCCTGGAAAGACCGCCGTCGTTCCTGCGATGACTCCGGACCTGATCCGCGCCGTGGACCTCGGCCTGCTGCTGGTTCCCTCCGGAGCGGAACCGCCCGAGGGGCTGCCGCCGGTGGTGTTCGATCACCGCTACCCGCACGTCCTGCCTCTTGCCGCCGGGCGCGCTTACTATGTCCGCATCCTTCGGGCCGCAGGCGGTTTCCATGACGGGACTCGCGCTCGTGACTTCATCGGGTATTACGGCGACGGCGCGGGCATGACTTGCGCCTTCTCCGACGACGGCTTCACCTGGGACGCTGAGAAGAAGGTCACCGGCATCGCGGCCAACGGCTATCACGTGGTCTGTGCGCTGGAGACCGCGAAGCGGCTGCGCATCCTCTACTGGAACCCGGACGTTCCGAACCAGCCCTACGCCATGGCAGGGCTACACGCCGCGGTCTGCAATCCGTCGGTCGACGCCGCCGCTTTCACTGGCGATACCCCTTGCGCCGGTGACCTGGTCACCGAGGGAAGCGCTCAGGTCTGGAACCGCGGTCATTACGGGCCGTCGTTCCTCTGGTACAACCCGCTGCCGACATCGGGAGAAGGAAAACCTTTCACCTGGCGCTACGCCATGTATTTCATCGCCTCGACCGGCGGCAATGACAGTCTCGGTCTGGCCTGCTCCGACGACGCGGTCGAATGGAAGCTGTTCGGGAACGGCCCGATCCTCTCCGGCCTGATCGACCCGCAGCCTTGGGAAGGCTCGAACGGCTATATCTCCGCCGCCCACGTCGAGCGGCTCGGCGACGGGCGATGGTGGATGCTCTACTCCGGGGGTTCCGCGGGAAACGCCGGTATCGGCTACGCATGGTCCTGGGATCGCGTCCACTGGCGCAAGTCCGAGATCAACCCCGTGTTCAAGAACGGCAGAGGGCCATTCCTCGAGCGCTGCTACACGCCGAGCCTGGTCCAGGACGCCGACGGCTCACTGCTCCTTTACCGCGCGGCCAAGGACGCGACCGCCTACCGGACCTTCGTTTCCCGTCTGCGGGCACCGGCCCTCGGATGGCGTGACATGCTCGGCCCGGACCGGCTCGGCCAGGGGCTCACCTCGCGGGAAGCCATTCACCGTGGCGTCGGAACCCAGGCCGAGCGCGACGCAGCAATCCCCGCACCATCCATGGGCGACGAGTGGTTCAACACCGACCTCGCAGGCGGCGGCAAGTGGGAGAAACACACCGGGACAATCTGGAAGCAGACCTGATCCCCGGAACACCTCTCTTTTCTCCGGATGCAAGGAAATCCCGTAACCCCGCGTGTTTCCGCAGGTTGTGGTCTCATGTACATAAATCATTGAAATCAAAGAAGTTATATGTCGAAAACGCCTTGCTTTCTGTTCGGAAAGAAGCCTGTATGTGTGTGAACACAAGAGCCAATCCCTTGCCG
>DSDH01000513.1 GCA_011055475.1 Phycisphaerales bacterium
GCAGACGCTGACCTTCGTCGTACTCCCCGGCGCGGTACAGCGCTGCAATCGCCGGCACCGCCATATCCGCCGTGACCCCGGAATCGGAGAGCACTTCGCGGTACAGCGAGATGGCCGACTGCAACTTGCCCAGACGGTCGTATACGGCCGCCAGGAGCGATCGGCTTTCCTGATCCTCGACATTCCTTCGAAGGTTCTCGTTCAACAAGGATACAATATCCGCCTCACGGTCGCGAAAACCGGGGGAAGCGTACCAGAAGCGTGCTTGCTCATAGCGCCACTGCCAGCCGGCGTCTCCTTCAATCGCCTTGATCTCGTTGATGATCTCCTGGGCCTTGGCGGGATCGGCCAGGATGGGTTGGCATCGCAACAGGCGCCGCCGCACGGCGACGTCCGCGGGCCACGTCCGGGCCAGGTCCTGCAAGAACGTACATGCCTTGTCCTCCTGCCCCCAGGTCCGATAGTAGTGTGCCAGGAGGAGCCCCATCTGCCGACGCGCGGCCGGGTTCTCCAACCGATCCACGGCGGCCTTGAGCACCTGCTCACAACCGGCACGGTCATCCTCCTCCGCCCGGTAGACGGCCAACAACCGAATCACCGCGGGATCGTCCGGGTAACGGGCCGCGGCGTCTTGCAGAAGCTGCGCGGCTTGATCCGTTTGCTCCTGGGCCATCGCCAGTTGCACCCGGGCCAAGTCCACACGGGGCTCATTGGGAAATCGCGTCTTCACATCGTTGAGCAGGGTCTCGGCGCGACTGTACTGGTCACGCTGAATCGCCAGGGTGACCTGCAGCAGCGGCACGTCCACCGAGTCTCCGGTGCGCTGGGCAAGCTGAGCCACCTGAGCCTCCAGTTCCTCCAGGGAGACGCTTCCGGCCGGCTGGACACCCACGGTCTGCAATTGGACCGCCGACTGCAAGTAAATCACTGCCGCATCCAGATTATCCGGCGCCAGTTGCTTGGCCTTCCGTGAGACATCCAGCGCCTCCATCCAATCGCCACTGCGGGCAAGGAGGCGGGCCAGCGCCAGGTTCGCCTGAGAATGATTGGGATGCTCCGCGACGAGGTTTCGCAGTTGCTGTTGCGCCGAAAGCAGATCGCCGGCCTGCTCCAGTGCGCGGGCCAGCATCAACCGCACCGTCGGTGTCTTCTGTCCAAGCTCGATGGCCCGCTGCCAACGACGGATCGCCTCCTGGTTGTCGCGGCGGGCGTCTGCAAGAAGGCCTCGCAAGAAGGCCGTCACACCGGGGTCGATCCCCTTCTGGTCGTACTGGTCCAGATATTGCTTGGCTTGGTCGAAATCGCCGGCCCGAACGAACAACTCCACCGCGAGGGGGATGAAATCCCACGGCTGGGCGGCCAGTTCCTCCAAGCCCTGTTCGGCGACCCGAAGCATGCGAGGCCCCGACCCGGACTGTATGGCGAGTCGCCCCCACAGCGTCCACAGCACCGGCAGTTCCGGCTCCGTTTCCCGCAGGGCTTCCAGATGCGCCTCAGCCCGCTCAATGTCGTTCAGCCGCAGAAAGGCGTCCGCGATCCGAAGGCGATCCTCCGCCTTCGTCAGTTCAAGCGTTTCGGCCCGCGCCAGGTCTTCACGCGCCTTGTCCGGGTCAGCCCGCTGAAGCCGGTACTGTGCCCGCAAGATGAGGGCCAGCGCCGAGTCGGGATTGCGCTCAACCGCCTGGTCATACCAGTGACTCGCCTCGGCGCCGACGTTCACGGCACGACTCTCGGCCAGTCTGGCCAACGCATCATACGCGATGACCTGAGCGGGGTCCTGCTCAACCACCGTCTTCAACTCGGCCACGGCTTCGGCGTATTTGCGCTGGGCGGCCATGGCCGAGGCACGGAGTATCCGCACCTCCGGATTGTCGGTCTGCTCCAAATATCGGTTGGCCACCAGCTCCGCCTCGCCCGCAGCGGCGGGCAGGTACAACTCCATCAGCGAGCGCACGGCTTCAAGGTTCTCCGGCTCGACCCGCAAGATGGCGCGGTAAGCCCCGATGGCCTGCTGCACGCGGCCGCGCTCGGTCGGGCGAATCTGCAACTGAGCCTGGGCGTATTGGGACAGCACCTCCACGTCGCCGGGGTGAACGGCAATGTACTTGCCCAGTTGGCCGGCCGCCTCCAACCAGTTCTTTTTCTCGAAAGCTTCGAGCCCAAGTTGTCGGGCCTCCTCGGCCCCGGTGCTGCGCTGCCACTTGCGAAGCGTATAGGCGGTGGCGAACAACGCCCCGGCGGCGATGACCAGAACCACGGCCAACCTCCAGTTGAAATACCTCCTCGGCATAATCGTTCCTTCCCTGACGTGAGTTCAGAATTGCTCGATGAACTTATCCACCAACATCATGAACGTCCGGACACAGATGCGCAAATCCATTTTCCAGGACAGATGCCGCACATACTGCACATCGTAGCGGATCCACTCCTGGAAATCGCGGCCGGGCAGACGCGTGCGACAGACCTGCCACAGCCCCGTAATGCCCGGCCGTACGCTCAACCGGGCGTCCCGCCAGGGTCGGCATTGCGTATTCTCCGACGCCGGCGACGGGCGGGGCCCGACCACGCTCATCTGCCCCCACAGCACATTAAAGAACTGGGGAATCTCGTCGATGCAGGTCTCGCGCAGAAACCGACCGATCGTGGTCGTGCGCGGGTCATCCTCCAGTTTGAACTGCGGCCCGTCCACCTGGTTGACGTCCCGCAGATTGTCCTGCAACGACTCCGCGTCCACGCGCATCGTGCGGAACTTGAGACAGTTGAACACCTTCCCATGCAATCCCTGACGGCGGGCCCGGTAAAACACCGGACCGGCTGACGACAGTTTCACCGCCAGGGCGACGAAGGGAAGTATCGGCGCAAAGAGCAGGAGCACCGCCAAGGCGAAGACGATGTCCACGGCCCGCTTGATGTAGCCCGGATACGACCAGGCAGGCCAGGATCGATACATTCTGCGTTCGCCGTCGCCGGGCTCGCCCACGGGCCGCAGGAACGCGGCGCCCGGGTTCTCCGAACCGGCGGGCTCTCGAACGCGCGAGTCCACGAGTACCCGCCCACGTACGACCCGCCCCGGGTCGATGCGATGCCCGTGCCCCACGACACAGGTATCCAGAACGGCCCCCTCGCCGACATGCACCGCGTCGCCGAGCAGCACCGGACCCAGCAACAGGGCGTCCTTCCCCACGTGCACCTCCCGTCCCCGCAGGATCGGCCGCCAGATACCGGGCGCCTCTGAAAATCCGTCATCCATCCCACCCGCCTCACCATTCCGTACCGAGAGGCCAGGCAGGCTCTTGGCCAGTGGACCCCGTACCCAGTCAAGAACCCCCCCTTCGTTGCGCAGATCAAACAGCACCCCCCCCAGACGCACCACCTCACAGGAGACGCCCTGGGCCTCGAGTCGCGTCACATAATCCCCGAACGGTCCTTCAAGCCGCCCTTCATGCGGGAGGTCCTGGAGGCGATGGGCTCGGATGAATAACACCTCCGGCCACGCCTGCGAAGGGATGGCAGGCTCCGCCAGGCACTCATGCACGCGCCGGTACCCCGCCACCCGCGTCTGATCCGCCAATCGAAGCACCTCGCTCGGGGCCGTCAACCGCGGATTGGCGTAGACCGCCAGGAGATCCGCAGGACAGTGCTTCAACGTCCGCCTCAACAGAACGGGCTCGAATCGGGCCACCTGCGGCGTCCGAACGACAGTAACCCAGTCCGCCGGTGATTGGACCAGATCGGGTCCCAAGCACACCGCATGCTCGTAGGTCGACGTCGAACAGGGCCACGCGTCCGTCGCCAACGCCCACTCGGCCGGCACCAACACCCGCACCGGTTCACCCGCACGTTCGCAAGGAAGCGTCTCGGCCAAGCCTCCGCCGATAATTGAACCCAGCAGACGGTCGGAGAGCATGCCCCAAAGCAACGAGGGTCGCTCCGGGGATGACGACGTGCGATCGTCCTGGATGATCAGGATTCTCATGCGATCGGTCGGCTCGATCCTTGCCCTGATGCACATTCCTGCCCGACGTCATGCGGACAGGGACACGGTCGAGACCGTCACCGTGGGGTGATTACTTCTTGTCCGGTTCACCCAACGGCAACAGCATCCGCTTGCGGCGGCGGGATGCGCCGCGCCGCTTCTGACTGGATTTGTAGTAGTCATAGCCGTAATGATAGTAACCGCGGCCGGGTTCCACATTGTTCAGAACGACACCCAGCAACTGCACGCCGACCTCGGCCAGGCGGTCCTGCGCGCTGCGCAGTTCCGAGGCCTTCGTGTGCCCGGCAAACCCCACGAGAACGGCCGTCCCCGTAATGCGGGCCCACAGCAAAGCGTCGGAAAAGGCCAGGAGCGGCGGCGTATCGATGACCACGTGATCATACTGCTCCCCGAGCCGTGTAATCCGCTCCCGGGCTTCGCGCGAGGCCAGCAGTTCGAAGAGGCCGTCGCTGTTGTGATCGGCCGGCACCAGGACGTCAAGCCCGTTTGACGCCACACCGTGGACCGCGGAGGCCGGGTCCCCCCCGCGGAGGACCTCCTCAAGGCCGGCGGAATTCGCCGAGAAGCCCAGAAGTGGGGCCACATCAGGCTTTCGGAAGTCGCCGTCAATCAGAAGGACCTTCTTGCCCGATCGCGCCGCCGCCGTCGCCAGATTGATGGCAAACGAGGTCTTACCTTCTGCCATGGCGGCGCTGGTCACCACCAGCATGTGCGGCAGGACGTCTCCGGCCAACAGGCCCAGGTTCACACGAATCGTCTGATAGTCCTCCCAGATTTGCTCGCGGAACTGCGTGGGTCGCGTGCCGTGGTAACTCGTGGTGGTCCCCACGATGCGGGCGCCGACCCGCCGGGTCACGTCCCGCGGCGTCCGCAAACGCTCGTCCATGCGATCGCGCAGAAACGCCAGGAACAGCCCCAGGCCGACGGCGCCGAAAAGCGTCGCCGCACTGAGCTTGACACGCTTGTCGAACGTCTGCTCCACCTTGCCCCACTCGCCCACGGAGATACGGCCCGGCCGCCGGCGCTCCAGCTCCGCTTCCTGGATGCGGCGCAGAATCGTATCGTAGAGCTGTTTGGTCAGGGCATACTGCTCCTCCAGATTCTGGATCTCGAGCTGCCTCTGCCCGATGCCGATGGTCTGCGTGTCTTCCTGGCCGAGCAACTCATTCAAGCGCGCCTCGTGGGCCTTGACCTGCTCGAGCTCCTCTTTGACCTGGGCCAGTTCGCGGCCTTCCATGTCGGCCTCGCGGCTGGTCATGAGCTCATCGAACGCCTTGCCCACCTCCTCGCGGCGTTCTTCCATCCGCTTTTTCATCTGCTCGAGCAGATCCATCCGGTGGGCGAGCTCCGGATGGGCGTCCGTGTATTGCTGGCGTGCCTCAACCAGCGTCTGCTCCAGTTGTGCCACCCGGGCGGCCAGCAACTGCAAGGTGGGGTCTTCCCGAATGTACTGTTGCCGACGCATCAGGCGTTCCGTCGCGTCCATCGCCGGGGCGGGCTTGGCCGTCTCCAGGACCTTGGCCTTGATCTCCAGATTGACGCGCGCCGCCTGCAACCGCGTCAGCTCGGACAGGAGCGCCGCGACGCGCTGCAGCCGCATGTCATGCCGCTCGGTCAGGTTCTTCGAGCCGTACTCCGCGGCCAGTTGATTGATCGCTTCACGCTGGGTCTGCAGTTTCCCGGCCAGGATGTCGCGCTCACGTTCCAACTCACCCAGGTTTCGACTCTCCGTCTCCGACTGGCTGCTCACCTCGACGGCCATGTAGTTGCGGAGAAACGCGTCGACGATTTCCTTCATCGGGCCTGCCTGTTTGCCCTTCATCGCCACCTTGATCAACTCTGTTCTTCGCATGGCCTGGACGGTGATCATGTCATTGCGAATAGCCGCACGCAGCAAAGCCGCCGGCTCGACCGTGGCGGACTGGCCGCGCAGCTCGTCCTTGAGCCGCTCCACGGGTGAGGCGGTGACGGCCTCGATAAGGAACTGCCTGGCCGAATCGCTCAGACCATCGGCCACCCGCTGCACCACGCGCTCCCCGGTGATCATGGATACCTGCGTGTTGACAAAGGACTCGTAGTTGCTCATACGGTCCTCTCCGCCGCTCAGGAGATTCGCCTGGACGGGTGTGATATGCACCAGACCGGCCACGGAGTATTCCGGTTTGAGAAACAACCAGATGCACGGCAGGCCCGCGCCGGCGACCAGAACCATCACGATCAACGCCCAGTACCAGTAACGCAGGATTCCCACCACCACGTCGCCGAAGGAGGTCCCCGGCGTTTCGGGCTCGGCGGGCATCATCTCCACGTCCATCTCGGACGGCACCCGTGAGACCACGTGGGGTTCACGCTCGCGATACGGTTCTATGTGTTCCATAGCCTATCCTTTCCAGCAGCCGGACAAAACCCGGCCGCTTTCACTCACGCCTGGGCACGCTCCGGCGGCGTGGTCAAAGCACGCAAAAGCCAGAACTCGGCCATCACCATGCCCAAGGCCAATGGCATCATGGCGTAGCCGCCGAAATCATGAAACAACGCCTCCCACGTCTCGCCACGGACGAACGTAAAGGCGACGCTGGTCAGCGTCAGTCGCACCGTGTTGCAGACCAGGGCGATGGGCAAGCAAGAGACCAGGACCACGACCTTCTGCCACAATGGCCGATCAATCAGCAGGACGACCAGGGTGCCGATGACCCAGAAGGCCACGATCATGCGAAGCCCGTTACACGCCTCCAGAACCGCCACGGAGGTGTCGCCAATATGGATGATATTGCCCTCGCGGCTGACCAGATACCCCAGCATCTCGAGGCAGAAGACGGCCGAGGAGGTGGCCCAGCTCTGCAGCGGTATGGTGATCGCCTGTTGAACGGAGTTGGGCCAGGGGACCATCAGAAACAGGAACAGCA
>DSDH01000099.1 GCA_011055475.1 Phycisphaerales bacterium
CACGTTCTCCCCCTCGGCGCCCAGCGCGCCGGAGGTCACGGCGTCGTTCAGCGCCAAGGGCATTTATGAGATCCTGTGCCAGGCCACCGACGGCACCAAGGATGCCAACGATGTCGTGACGGTGGTCGTCGCTGACCGCGCCGATGAGCAGCTTGTCGGTTACTGGGACATGGAGCAGAACGTCCTGGATCAGTCGATCAACAGCAATGACGGCGAACTGGTGGGCGACGCCGACTACACCGACGACAGCGCCATCGGCGACTTCGCCATGAACTTGATTACCGAAGATGCGGCCGATCCGAATGCGCTGGGCTACGTGTATCTGGGTCCTGCTCCCGAACTGGATTTCGCCTACCCTGGCGATTTCAGCGTGGCGGCATGGGTCAAGACCACCAGCACCGAACAGTCAAACATCTTCACCAAGGGCGGCGATGAGGACGGTGGTATCCGGTACATGCTGTCCGTCGGCGAGACGAGCAACCCGCGAGGCCGGGCCGAACTGATTCTGGACGACAACGTCAACAAGGTGGTGGTGACCGGCAGCACGCTGATCAATGACGGGAAGTGGCATCTTGTCGTGGGCGTCCGGGACATGGTCAGCGCACGCGTATACGTGGATGGCATGTTGGAGGCCTCGGCGGCGGTTCCTGCCGGCTACGATCTGTCGGGCACCTCGCAGACAGGGGCCTACATCGGCATCGGCATCCTGTCGCCATTCGACGCCGACCGGGCGGACCCGAACAGCCCCTACGACGTCTACAAGGCGGGCGCGCCTCAGAAGGCCCTCAACGGCCTGGTGGATGACGTACGGGTATACAACTGGGCCTTAGCGCTGGAGGATAATGCCGAGTACGATAGCATCCGCAGTCTGGCGGCGATGGGGCCGTTGCCGGCCGTCGTCGATGCCGGCCCGGATGAGACGTATCTGCTCAACCCGTCCATACCGTATCAGCTTCAGGGCAGCGTGATCGACTTGGGACGGGAGAGCGGAAACGTCGCCCTCTGGCAGGTCCAGTCCACCATCCCCGATGGCCTGCCGGAGCCGATGTTCTCGGACGATGGAACCAATCCGGCGGGGACCGTCCAGTTCTTCGACGGCGGCGTGTATGTGCTTCAACTGACCGTCATCGATGGGGACTATCCCGACGAGCCGATTTCGGACACGGTGACGATTACCGTCGAGACACCGACCTGTCAGGATGTGATTGACGCCGGACTGGTTCTGCCCGGCGATTTGAACCAGGACTGCGAGGTCAACCTGGCCGATCTGGCGCTCATGCTGGAGAAGTGGACGTTGTGCAACGATCCGGCCGATCCGGATTGCCCCTGGCCTTTCTAGGCGGGTCCCGGAGAGCACGTTTTTGAGAAACCAGGAGCCGGATGCTCGACGCAAGGATCGGGCGTCCGCCTCCTTTCCTATCGGGCCGGGGAGCTTGTTTTTGAAACCAGGTTTTGGTATCATGAAATCAGGAGTCTGGATGGGGGCGGATCGATCAGAACCCGTTCTGAGCGATCACGGTGCTACGGAACGTTCGGTTCGGCGATCATGAGGGGCCGACGCGTTTCTGCTTTGACGGCAAGGACGGCCAAGGGTTTTGTTGCGCCTTGGCCGGTATCGCCGGCCAGATCCGACCGACTGTCGTGAGGACACCTTATGAGTACGATAGGCCGTGGGTTGTGGGTGTGGGTGTGCCTGATCTCGGCGGCGGCAAGCGCCGCGACGATTCGCGTCAATTTCCAACCGGCGGACTCACAGGTGCCGCTGGGTTACGTCGTGGATTCGGGCAGCGTGTTCGGCAACCGCAATAACGGCTACTATTATGGCTGGAACCGCACCAATACCAAGGTGTACGACCGCCTCGATGAGCACGCCGACCAGCGCTACAACACCACCGCGTACTTCGACACCGACGCCGTGTGGGAGATCGCCCTGGACCCGGACGAGTACGAACTCTTCATCGTCTGCGGGGACGCCGCCTATACCAATCAGATCAATACGATTGACGTGGAGGGCGTCAAGCTCACCGATCCCGACAGCGTCGATCACTTCGACGAATACGAGCTGACCGTGATGGTGAGCGATGGGCGTCTGACCATCGCTCAAGCCACCGGCGGCCTCAATGCCAAGATCTGTTTCATTGACATCGTTCCCACCGGTCAACAGAACCACACCCCTTTCGTCATGGCGGGGGATGACGCAACGCTCATCTGGCCGCAGAACCGGTTCGTGCCTGACGCCGTCGTCGAGGACGACGGCAAGGGCGATCCCGACGGCTTTCTGTACATCGAGTGGTCCGTCCTGTCGGGACCGGCCGGCGTCACTTTTGAACCCGACAACCATGTGGCCGCTCCTGCCGTCACGCTGCCCAGCGTCGGCCAATACGTCCTGCGTCTGTACGCCACCGACGGCGAACTGGAGCGTGCCGATGACCTAACCGTTCTGGTCTTGCCCCCCGATTGTCCGGTGGGCGATCTGACCTTGGACTGCAAAGTCCAGCTGGACGATCTGCTGCTCTTCGCGGAGGCCTGGCTCGGACCGAACACGTCTGTGGCCGACCTGGTCGGCGACGACGGCGTCAACCTTGGCGATCTGGCGCACGTTTCCGCGAACTGGCTGGAGGACTGGACGGCCACGCTACAGGTCGCCCTCGAGCCGCCCGACGCCGTACAAGACGGCGCCCTGTGGCGCATCGACGGCGGCCCCTGGCTGGCCAGCGGTTACACCGCCGTCGACCTGCGAGAGGGAGAGCATCTCGTGGAGTTCCGCCCCGTCGCCGCCTGGGCCGAGCCCGAACCGCTCCCTGTCTACCTGTACCGCCGCACCAATGTCCTCCGCACGGGCACCTACACCAAGCTGCCCAGCGGGCCGCTGGTCATCAATGAGTTCATGGCCGTCAACTCCAACCTTTCGAACCTGCGGCCGGAAGTCTCTTGGGATCTATGTACGTTTGTCGAGGGTGAGTGGGATTATCCCGACTGGATCGAACTCCGCAACACCACCGGGCAACCGCAGAGCCTCGAGGGATGGTACCTCACGGACGACCCGGCCAACCTGACCCAATGGCGCTTCCCCGCCGGCTACACCATCGCCCCCGGCGGACACTTCGTTGTCTATGCCTCCGGCAAAGACGCCACACGCTTTGCCGGCAACTACCCCTATGTTGACGGCAGCGGGAATCTGCACACCAACTTTGCACTCAGCGGTGATGGCGAATACCTCGCCTTGGTCCAACCGGACGGCAAGACCGTCGTCCACGAATACAAAAACGTCCCCAAGCAGTACGGCCTGGTCAGCTACGGATTGGGATCGGACGGCCGGGTCGGATACCTGGTCAGCCCCACGTTGGGAGCGACGAATTCGGCCACGTATGACGGCGTGGTGGCGGACACGAAATTCAGCGTCGAGCGCGGGTTCTATGATCAGCCCATCGACGTGGCCATCACCTGCGAAACACCCGGCGCGACGATACGCTATACAACCGATGGATCGGCGCCCACCCTGTCAAACGGGCAGACCCTGAACGCCGGACAGACCGTACGGATCACCACAACCACGTGCCTGCGCGCCGCGGCCTTCAAGGATGGCTGCCTGCCGACGAACGTAGATACCCACACGTACATCTTCCTGAATGATGTCGTCAAGCAGGCAACCCATCCGTCCACCGGCGCCCAGGTGGTCCCCGCGGGGTATCCGGAGATCTGGCCCGGCGGCAGCTATCGCAATCCGCCAGAGCCTATCGCGGGTGACTACCAGGTCGACCCGGATGTCGCCGATCCCGACGGCCTGTACGGGAGCGTTTACGCCCAGACGTTCATCGACGACCTCAAGGCCGTCCCCACGCTTTCGGTCGTCCTGCCGAAGGACGAGGCGTTTGGTCCGACCGGCATCTACATCAATCAGAATCAGGACGGCACGGAGCGCCGGTGCTCGGCGGAGCTTATCGATCCCTCCGGAGCCGAGCCCGGCTTCCAGGTCAATTGTGCCGTCCGGATGCAGGGCGGTGTTTCGGGCGGCGGCACCAGCCTTAACCGCTGGAAGGTCCCCAAGCTGTCCATGAAGCTCGTCTTCCGGGGCGCCTATGGCCCCAGTAAATTGCGCTATCCCCTCTTCGACGATCCGGAGGCGACCGACTGGTTCGACCAGATCATCCTCGAGGCCCGCGCCAACAACGTATGGTATCACCCCAGCTCGGGTCAGAATCGGCTTGCCCAGTACACCCGCGACCAGTTCGCCTCCGACCTGCAAAACGCCATGGGCGGCTACGGCACGTACGGTCGACCCGTCCATCTTTATATTAACGGCCTCTATTGGGGCCTCTACTGGATCCATGAACGGCCCGATGAGTCCTTCGCCGCGGCCTACCTGGGCGGCGAGCCCGAAGACTACGACGTCCTCAAGCATAACGCCTCGCTCGTTGTCAACGGCGTCCAAACGGCCGTGCCTTCGTTTCAGCAGTTGCTCGGCGTCCCGGCCACGGACTTCGAACGGCTCACCCGGCACCTCGACGTGCCCAACTTCATCGACTACATCATCCTTCACACGTATCTGGGAAACTGGGACTGGGCCCACAAAAACTGGTACGCCAGCCGTAACCGGCATGACCCGGCGGGGCGATGGCGGTTCCACTCGTGGGACAACGAGCACATCATGGAGAGCGTCGGCGAAAACGCCACCGGCAACGACGGCTCCAGCACGCCAACCGGTCTCCATCACAAATGGATGGCCAACCCGGAATACGCCATGTGCTTCGCCGATCGCGTCTACAAGCATCTGTACAACGAGGGTGTGCTGGCCCCGGACAATGTGCGGTCGGCCTACCAAACACTGGTCGACAAGATCGACCGAGCCATCGTCGGCGAGTCGGCCCGCTGGGGTGATTACCGCCGGCCGAACGATCCCTATACCCGCAACAAGGAATGGTGGACCCAGCGTCTGTGGCTGCTGGACACGTATCTGCCCCGCCGCCGCGACGACATGATCGGCCAGTATCGAGCCCTCCGTTGGTACCCGTCGTTCGATCCGCCGGTGTTCCTCGTGAACGGGGCGGGTCAGTACGGGGGCTACGCCGCGACCGGCGACGTCCTGTCGATGACCGCCGCCCATCCGGTTTGGTATACCCTGGACGGCACGGACCCGCGCGGCGCGGGCACGTCCAGCGCGATCACGCTGGTCCCGGAGGACGCAGCCAAGGCCGTCCTCATTCCCACCGGCGACATCGGCTTGGACTGGACGGGCGGCAACGAACCCTACGACGACTCGGCCTGGAACGACGCGGTCATCCTCGCCGCCGGCACGGGGGGCGTGGGCTACGAAAACAACCCCGGCGAATCAACCTCGAACGTGCCCTACATCACCTACGACGTCAAAGAGGCGATGTATGGCCACTACACCAGTGCCTATGTCCGCGTGCCGTTTGTCCTGACCCAAGACCAGAAGGACCGGTTCACGACCCTGACCCTCGGCGTCCGCTACGATGACGGCTTCGTGGCCTATCTCAACGGCGAGGAAATCCACCGGGTCGGCGTCTCCGGCACCCCCGCCTGGAACTCCATCGGCGCCAGCCATGAGAACCAGGGGATGGAGTTTTTCGACGTCAGCGACCACGCCGACGCCCTCGTCGTCGGCGCCAACATCCTGGCCCTGCACGGCGCCAACAGCAGCGCCGGCAGCAGCGACTTTGTGATCTCGGCGCAACTGACCGCCCAGGAGGACCGCCCCGACGATGTGTCGCCTACGGCCCTGCCGTACGATCCGGCCCATCCGCTGGACTTGCAGGCCAGTGCTCACATCAAGGCCCGGGCCCGGACCGCTGAGGGAACCTGGTCCGCCTTGGCCGAGGCGACGTTCGCCGTCGGACCCGTCGCCGAGAGCCTGCGGATCACCGAGCTCATGTATCACCCGACCGACCGGAACGCCGAGTTCGTCGAGCTGCTCAACATCGGCGCTGAGCCCATCAACCTGGCCCGGGTCCAATTCGATCGGGGTATCCGCTTTGTCTTCGACCCGCTCGAGCTCGCGCCCGGCGAACGCGTCGTTGTTGTCCGCGATGCGTCGAGTTTTGATCTGCGGTACCCGGACTTTGCCGGCACTCTGGCCGGGACTTACGAAGGCCGTCTGGACAACGCCGGGGAGCGGATCCGCCTGGTCGACGCCCTGGGGGCGGTCATCCACGACTTCACCTACAAGGATGGCTGGCACCCCGCGACCGATGGAGCGGGTTTTTCGCTGACGATCATCGATCCGTACAACAGTGACTTGACCGCCTGGGACCGCAAGGAATCCTGGCGGCCCAGCGCGTTCGTGGGCGGCTCGCCGGGGTACGATGACAGCGGCCTGCTGCCCCCACCCGGCAGCATCGTCATCAACGAGGTTCTGGCCCACTCGCACCTGGATGCCCCCGACTGGATCGAGCTGTACAACACGACCGACCAGCCCATCCACCTGGGCGGCTGGTTCCTGGCCGACAGCGACGCCGACGATCCCAACCGCATGAAGTACGAGATCGCCGACGGCACGATCATCGAACCTCACGATTACCTGGTCTTCTATGAGGACGTGCACTTCGGGGCCTCGGCCACCGGCCCCGGCACTCGTCATAAGACGTTCGCCCTCAGCGAAGGGGGCGAGCGCGTGCATCTGCAAAGCGGCGCCGGTGGCGTCTTGACCGGCTACATCGTCGAGGAGACCTTCGGTGCCTCGCAGACCGATGTGACGTTTGGCCGTTACGACAAGCCCACGCTCAGCCGTGGCTATGACTTCGTCCCGCTCGAATCGCCTACGCCCGGGGCGGCCAACAGCGCTCCGCGGATCGGACCGGTCATCCTCACCGAGATCATGTATCGGCCCGGTTCGACGAACGAGGGCGAGGAGTTTCTGGAACTGCAC
>DSDH01000084.1 GCA_011055475.1 Phycisphaerales bacterium
CCGCACGGTGAATCATGGGATTGTACTTCAAAAGCCTGTGCAGCAGCAGCGGGGGTAACAGCCTTGTGCTGTGGACCGAGACGACCTGCATTGCGGTCGACTGCGGCTTTGGCAGCATGAAGCGCTGCCGCGCGGCCTTGGGACCCTATCTGGCCGAGCCGGGCCGCACCCGCGCCGTCCTGCTGAGCCACGCCCACACGGACCACGTAAGCCACTACCCGCTTCGCGTGCTCGAACAACTGGCCGTCCCCGTCTACGTGCACGCCGGTAGCCGCGACCTGCTGACCGAGCGTCACTTCAACGGCCGCGGATTCGCCAGCCTGGACCTGCGGACATTCGAGCATGAGCCTTTTGTCATCGGCGATTTCACGATCCAACCCATCGAACTGGAGCACCATCCCTGGTTTCCCACGTTCGGGTTTGCGTTCCAGTGCCGCGTGGGCCGCCGCCCTTACCGCGTGGTGACGTTGACGGACTTCTGCCGATGGGACACCCTGGTCGACCGGCTGCAGGACGCCGATTTCGTCTTTGTGGAGTCCAACCACGACCTGGAGCTGCTCGAGCTGTACTACAACCCCAACAGCCGCTTTCACTCACCGAATCCGGATACGGCCCGGCTCCTGTGCCAGGCCCGCCGGCACAGCCGACGGCCGTTCGGCGGCGTGATGCTCGGCCACATCAGCCCGCAACGAAACCGCCCCTCCCTGGCCCTGGAGGCCGCACAGACCGCATTCGCGGACAACGGTTTGGCCGTGGATTTCCCCCTGTATGCCGCCCCGCTGCGCGAGCCCTCAGAAACCATTGTGATCGCCCCCTGAGGCCGGCCATGCTCTCCTTTGGCGTGACCGAACGCAAGGCCCGTGAGCTGCTTGAGCGGATGCGGGCGTGTGGCCTGACCGAGAACGACCTGCAGGAGACGTTCGTACGGGCGTCGGGGCCAGGCGGCCAGAAAGTCAACAAGACCGCGACGTGCGTGGTGCTCGCGCACCGCCCGACCGGCCTGACGGTCAAGATGCAAAAGGCCCGCACACAGGCCCTGAACCGGTTCTACGCGCGGCGGCGCATGTGCGAGTTGCTGGAAGACAAACAACGGGGCCAGGACAGCCCACACGCCCGCCACGCCGCCCAAATCCGCAAACAGAAGGACCGCCGACGGCGACGCAACCGGTTCGGTCGCCACAACAACAATCCTTGCGGGCAGGAGCCATAGAGGCCATAATGGCAAAGTGGAATACACGGGCCGTGTTGAAGGAGAGGTGTTATGAAGAAGCACAGGTTTTCCAGGCGACGATTTGTCGGGTCGGCGATGGCGACGGTGGCGGCTGTGAAGGCCCTTGATCTGGGTCAACCGCGGGCGCGTGCGGCCGAGCGGCTGCACCTGACGGGCAACGTGTACCCGTGGCTGACGTTCTATCAGCGCGAGGGCAAGGATTTCAACGCCGACCTGGACGCCGGGCTGGGCCAGGTCGCCGCGGCCGGGCTCGACGGCTTCGAGCCGATCATCAACACCCCCGCGGACATTGACCGGCTCGTGCCGCTGCTCAAGAAGCATGGCCTGGAGATGCGGTCGTTCTACGTCAACAGCACGCTGCATGAGCCGGACGCCGCCGACGAGTCCATCGCCCGCATCGTGGCCCTCGCCGAGAAGGCCAGGGCGGCGGGCACGCGGATCATCGTCACCAATCCCAACCCCATCCGCTGGGGCGGCCCGGAGGCCAAGAACGATACGCAACTCCGCACCCAGGCCAAGGCCATGGAGCGTCTCGGGGGGGCCTTGAAAGACCGCGGACTGACCCTGGCGTATCACTTCCACGGCGCCGAGCTTGAACACGCCGCCCGTGAGCTGCATCACATGATGGTCGGCACCGATCCCAGGCGGGTCACGCTGTGCCTGGATGCCCACTGGGTCTATCGCGGGGCGGGGGATTCGGAGGTGGCCGTCTTCGACATCACCCGGCTCTATGGCCGCCGCATCAGCGAGTTGCACCTGCGGCAGTCGCAAGGTGGCATCTGGCAGGAGGCCTTCGACGGCCAAGGCGACATCGACTATGCCAAGCTTGTGACGATCCTGGCCGGGATGAACGTCAAGCCCCATCTGGTCCTGGAGCAGGCCATCGAGGACAAGACGCCCAAGACGATGACCCCCCTGGAGGCCCATCGTCGAGGCGCCATTGCCGCACGGCAGGTTCTGGCGCCCCTGACCCCCTAACGGCTTGGTGTCGCGCCATCGGCTGGTGCCCCCCGGCTCGGGGTAAACGGCTCCGTCCAGAGGCGCTCGTGCATGCGATACGCCTCGGGGTCGTGCTGCTTGAGTTCGGCTCGCGTAAACGGGTAGAAATCGTTCGTGCCGAAAAACGCCTCGGCGGTCTCGGCGAAGTACTCCTTGTCGTTGTTCATCGCGTAGTGCTGACGCGTCGAGCCGTTGATGTGCAGCACCTTGTCATACGCACCGCCGGCCTTGGCCTGTTCATACGCCCTGCGGATCACCGGATGGCCGTGACCGAGCACCTGATGATGATAGGCATGAGCCAGCTCATGGAACACCATCCACGGCTGGTCATGCGTCCATTTCAGGAAGTTCTCAGCCCCGGCCAGCTCCACCGAGCCGGCCTTTTCGGGGTTGAAGCCATTGGCCCTGAGCCAGGCGGCGCTGGGGTGGTAGCACATGCACGGATGTTGTTCCGGGCGGTTCTTGTACTCCACCCAGATGGGCACCTGCCGCAATCGCTCCAGAGCGGGCGCGGGCACCACGAACGTGATGCGGTACAGGTGATTCTGCAGATGCCGCAACACCCGCTCGGCCAACGCGGCATGTTCATCCAGGAGTTCCCGGTTGACGAGCACGGTCCAGCCCTCGATGTGCCGTCGCTCATACCGGCTTGTAGGCGGATAGGGCGCTGGGGCCGCCGACCACAACAATACACTCAAGAGCAGCGCCGCCTTCATCAGTACAGGCCCTCCATCTCGTCGTCGGCCTCATCCTCCGGACCGGGCACGATGCGCTTCCACACCAGGTTTCGCACGGCCCCGGTGGTCTGCCACGTGGCCATGCCCAGCGGGCGGGATGGCTCCATCTCGAAGCGCACACTCAGATGCCGATCCGCGATGCGACAGTTGACCAATTCCTCGCCATCGATCCACGCCCGAATGCGACCCGGCGTGACGCGCACGCGAATATCATGCCACTGCCCCGTCTTGAAGCTGTAACTCGTGCCCGTCTCGTTGTTCGCCGCGTCATAGTAGTTGATACAACTGATACCCACGACCGTGCCGCCCCAGCCACCGCAGATCAGGCTGCACACCTGGCGGCCCACGGGGAACGTCAGACCGCAGAAGAAATCCTCCCCGGCCACCCGCATGCCCTGCAGCGTGATCTCATAGTTTTCGCGAAACAGCGGGCCGGTCCACGTGACCCCGGTCATATCGTGCCCCTTTTCCATCACGATCGCACCATTCTCGATGCGCACGTCGCTGCGTCCCAGGAAGGGGGTCTCGACCCAGTGCCCCATGGTCTCGCCGTCGAACAGGGTGATCTCCTGCGTCGCATCGGTGACCGCCGGCTCACTCGGGTCCGGCACCAGGCACATCAGCAACCGGGCGCCTCGCACCAGGACTCGCCCGCGCAGCAGGGCCGGATGCGAGAGGACCTCCATCGGCTCGAGCCCGAAGAGCGCGATCCGTGAGAGCACCGCGGGCTTGTCCGCCGCGGTCTCCATCAGGATCATCTCCCCGGTGACCGTGGTGATCAGCAGCCGGCCGTTTCCGGCGATGATTGAGACATAGTCCTCAAAGACCTCGTCCTCCCACGTCCACCGCGTCGCGAGCGTATCGGCGTCAAGGCAATACAATCGCCCGCCGGATGCCCCGAAGACCCAACCGCCGTACAAGACCGGCGTGTGCCCATCGGGCGCCAGGTCCGGGTTGACCGCGATGGGCTGCGGCTTGATCGTGCCATCGGCGGCGAACGCATATAGCCGCGTACCGTTGTTTTCCCTCGCAACCAGGAGCTTTCCGCCTGCGTTGATCGGCGTCGCGGCGTTGACGTCCCCTTCCCGCGGCGGGACCAGCCGCCAGAGACGCTCGCCCGTGTCGATGTCCCAGCCGCCCAGGGAGTCGGCATCATACCCCACGATCTGCCGCCTGCCGCCGAAGGTCCCGACAATGAACGAAGCCTTCGCCGCGGGTCCGCCGGGCGTGGCCCAGAGGGTCTTTCCCGTATGCCGGTCCAGCGCCACGATGCTGGCGTATGTTTCCACCCCCTCGGGTGGGCTATTCTGCCCTTCGGGCCGCACACCGCCGGGATTAACGATGATCCTGTCGCCCACGACCAGTGGCGTCGCGCACACGCCGCCGGCGGGTACCGTGGCCCCGAAATCGCGGATGATATTCCGTTTCCAGGCCTCCCGCCCGTTACGGGTGCTCACACAGTACAGATCGCCGAAGGCACTCAACAGATATGCCTGGTCACCCACGATGACGGGGTTCGCCCGTGGGCTGTTCGTGCCCTCCGGGTCGCCCTGCGCCGCATAGCTCCGCGTCCAGATCTCCTCGCCGGAATCCGTTGAGATACCCCGCCAGATGTCGTTTTTGCCTTCTGCGTCCTTGTCGGCAACAATTAATAGCTGCTCCGTTGCCGCCAGGCCCGACCGCCCCGGCCCGCTCAGCGGTACCTTCCAGCGGTAGCGCGGCAGCTCGGGCAGCATATCGGGCACGTAATCGCTGACCGCATCCCGCCACGCGCCCCGCCAGTCGGTCCAGGGCACGCCAATCGAGGCCGCCGGGTCGCTGAGGCATACGAAGCCCGAGCGGCTCTCAAGGGCTTGGGCCAGCGCGGGATCCTGCCCGGCGTCAACCAGCGCCGCCACAAGCCGCTCCCGGTCCACGGCATCCAGCCGCGACGTGGCGAACACCGTGATGAACGGCACCGGCTCGGTGTGGCCGATCACGCGCAGGCTGCCCTTTTTGATCGTGCCGCGGGCCTCCAACAAGGGCAGGCAGTAGCTGCTGATGACCGTGGCATCGGCCCTGCCATCGACAACGGCCAACGCCGCCTCGCCGCACGTCTCGGCCGTCGTCACGTCATCGCTCGATAGGAAAATCCACTCATTGGACAGTGCCCGCAGCGCCGCCGCGTGTTGCTCCTCGGCATACGATGGCCCGAGCAGAATCTTGCGGTCCCGCAAATCCGCCAGCTTCTGCGCGGGATCTTCGGATCGCACCACGAACAATCCGCGCTGCGTCGTCTGCCCCTCCCGGTCGGTCAGCATGGCAACCGGACGCACGCGAAGGTGCGCCTGGGCCGCTTGGTGTTGGACGGTGGAGTATTGGCCGATGACCACGTCCACGGGCGCCTCGACTTGCGGCCGCACTGTTTCCAGATCGGGCGCAAACGAAAGTGTAATCGGCCGGCCCAACCGCTGCTCCAGAAACGCCCCCAATTGTGCGTAATCCCGCTGACCGGAGCCGGCCTCTGTGCCTGCCGCAAGCGGATCAGTGACCACTACGTGAAGGGTGCTTCCTGCACGGCCGTCGCCTGTATCCGGGGCCTTGCGACAGCCCCCCACCCCCAGCACCACAGCCAACACCACGAACCACCACATCCAGCACCATCCACGTCCCTGGATCATCCGTTCATCCTTTCCTTTGCCTTTCGGTCAGGGCCCAGCCCCCGGCGCAACGAAACGCCCCTTGTCCCGAGCCGGTCGCCGGGCCCAAGGGGCGCCTCGTGCTGCATCACCGCCGGCCTCATCCGCCTAGACGTCGCAAATCTCCACCGCCTCGGTCAGCGAGGCCAGCTTATCCCTCTTACGCGGGATGAACTCCTGGCCCATGTAGCCATCGAAGCCCGTCTCGACGATCGCCCGACAGATCGCCGGGTAATACAGCTCCTGCGTATCGTCGAACTCGTTGCGACCGGGCACGCCCGCCGTATGGTAATGGCCGATGTACTCGGCGGACTCACGGATCGTCGCGATGACATCGCCTTCCTGCACCTGCATGTGGTAGATGTCGTACAGCAGCTTGAACCGCGGCGAGCCGACCCGCTTGCACAGCTCCACGCCCCAGTGCGTGCGGTCGCACATGTAGTCCTTGTGGTTGCGCTTGCTGTTCAACAGCTCCATGCAGATGGTGACCTTCTTCTGCTCGGCCAGGCCCACGACCTGCTTGAGGGCGATCGCGCAGTTCTTGAGACCCTCATCGTCGTCCATGCCCGCCCGATTGCCCGAAAAGCAGATCACGTTGCGATAGCCCCATTCGCTGGTCGCCTCAATGGCCCGGCGGATGGCCGCCAGACATTCCTCGTGGTTCTCCTTACGGTTGAGCCCCTTGCCGATTCCATGCGTGGGCGTCATCGTGCAGATCAGGCCGTGTTTCTTCAGCGCGGGCCATTGATCGGGCCCGGCCAGATCGAAGCCGACCAGCCCGATCCGGGCCGCATGGGCGGCCAATTCGTCGAACGGGACACCGCCGTAGCACCACTGGCACACCGACTGCTTGATCCGTCCCTTCTTCACGCCGCGCTCGCCCTGGGCCCGCGCCGGTGCGGCCAGGTGCGTGACGGCCGTCACCCCCGCCGCCGCCGTCGCCAGCCCGGCCACCATATCCCGCCGCGTCATCCCCGAATCGCTCATATCTGGCATCATAGCTCCTTTCAAAAAACCACACCCTTCCGACGTATGACCATTCTACGCCAACCCACCCCGTCCGTTCAACGCATACTTCCACCCAAAACACCGAGCCTGCATGCCCACTCCAGCGCACAGACTCCGATCACAACAAGAGACCCGATGTGACCAGAAACTGGCGTCTTTTGGCGTTTCGCCGCACACATCCGC
>DSDH01000493.1 GCA_011055475.1 Phycisphaerales bacterium
GAAAATGAGCCGTCGTCCCTATCGCGGGTATAGACGCGGGTCTGAGGGCCTCATGTTGCGAGGTTTCGGCCGTTATTCCATGTTGCCCGGCGCGTGACGGTGCCTCAGGGCCCGCGTCATGTAGTCATCCAGCAACTCAATGTCGAACTCCTCGACCATTTGCTCTATGCCGATCGTGTCGTGTTCGCTGGTCAAGAGAACCGACCCAAGATAGCCGGGGTCCGTGATCGTGACCTTCCGGCCGTATTTCTCCTTCAAGGCCCTGAACCGCGACCCGTTATAGTCCAGATGGGCCACGCGGCAATCCAGATTCACATCCGCCACGACGTAGTCATGGTAGTTCGTACTCGATGCGAGGACCTCGCCCAGAGGGTTACGGATCTCACAGGGCAGGCCCGCGATTGCCCCCACGAAGTGGGATCGGCAGGAATACGCCCAGTAGGCCTGCATCAGGCCGCCGTGGTACATGGACGAGAAGAGGATCACATCGGGCTTGGCCTTGGCGTATTTGAGCCGCAGTTCATCGAAGTTCAGATCGAAACAGATCGCCATCGCCACCGTGCCGAAATCGCACGCGAAGACCGGGGCGTCCCGGCCGCACAGGATTCCCGATTCGGTGGTTTCCTCGATCACCACGTGATTTTTGTTGTAGATGCCCACCACTTGCCCATCGCGGCCAAGGAGCACGCTGGAGTTGCGTCGGCTGCCGTCCGGCATCTCGCGGACGGCGGAATAGACGATGTAGCAGTTGTTCTCCTTGGCGACTTTTGCAAAGAAGTCACGCACCTGGTCGCCGCGCACCGTGTAGTAGGCAAGTTGTTTGTCGCGAGACAGGCCGCTGGGTCGGTCACAGGCCTCGGGCACGACGATCAGATCCGGCTTGTCGGGCAGCACCTGGGCGAACCTGCCGCGCCAGTGGGCGATCATCCGGTCGACGATCTTCTGGGGCTCCGTATCGGGCGCGACCTGCGGCGGGCGGGGACCGATAGTCGCGATTCGAACAACCCCCTTCTTCTTGGCCGGCTCGACGGCCCACGCCGGTGGACCCACCATGAACAACGAAAGCATCAAAGCCACCGCCGACACGCCGATGCTTGATCTCAGATCATCTCCCCGTGTTCTCATGTAACGCCTCGATTCTTCGCGAAAGCCACATTCGCTCGTGCGCAGCCCCGCCGCCTGAACAACAGACCCGGTGCCTACCTCAATCAGACCGGTCCTTCATTTTGCCGGGCGGACCGAAGTCGGCGCCCGCCTCGTCCAGAACGAGCACCCAATCGTTGCCAAAACCCTCCTCACCCGGCGGGTCGAATGGCAGACGCATGCCCGATCGCGTTCCAAGTGCCGCAGACTCGCCCTTGCGAGGATCGAACCACCAGGCCCGCCACTCTTTGCTCCCTGCCTCGCCCAGGCTGAGGGCGAAGGCCTTGCCGGTGGGCGTGTACACCATGATGAAGCCGTCGCCGCGCAGGGCCTCGATATAGTCATCGGGCCGGTTTTGCTCAGTCGCGATCAGGTTCTGGGCCGGTCGGGCCGTCACAAAGGGGCGTGATTCCATCAGCCGCCGCAGATAACCCATCTGAAACGCGCTGGGGACATCGAGCACCTCGTACCAATAGGCCGGCGGATCGGCGACGGGCGGCCGCAACGGATCGGCCATCTGCCAGATGCTGTGGTGGCCGTAGGTGTGGCCGCACGAACCGGCGAAGACCGACCAGTAGGCCCCGCGGCGGGCGTGGTCGTCCGTGGCGATGGTGGGTGGTCGGCCATGACGAAAGCCGGGATAGGCGGTCTCCAGGTCGATCATGGGCTTGGTGGGCTTCATCGAGTAGCCGATCTGCATCAGCCGCCAGTTGTACGCGTGCTGCCCATGGCCGGACTGCGCCGCGCGAATGTCCATCCACGGCTCGTCATTGAAAAACCACCAACTCGCGCCGGGCCCCGAGGTGTGGTAGGTCATCAGGGTCTTGTCGTAGTCCTCCTTGCCGGCGACGCCCAGCGTGACGCCGCGAGCCAGGGCCCGCCAGATCGCGCGGGATTCATCCGTCGGGGCCGCGCGATCACCCCCGATGATCCAGATGATGTTCTCGAAATCCCGAAAGCGCCGGCCAACGAACCGGCCATAGCTCTCGGCGTTGTTGGCGTTGAAGATGCCATCGACCAGGCCGTTTTGCCAATTGCTGGTGACGTGGCTGCCCCACGTGGGCAACAGGCCGACGTACAGGCCGTTGTCGCGGGCGGTCTTGAGCACGAATTCCACGTCGTCCCAATAGTCGTTGTCGGGCCCCTCACGCACGATGGGCCGGGTCGGGTCGCTGTTCTCCAACGCCCGATGCCCCTGGCGGTTGGGCTCGAATGGCCGGTATTCGGCGAGGACGACGGTTTGGATCACGGTGAAGCCCTTCCAGGCCCGATTGGCCATGTAAAACTCGACCTCCTGCCGGGTCAGATCATGGATCAACTGCCAGGCCGTGTCGGCGAGCCAGAAGCATGGACAGCCGTCCTCGTGCACCAAGTAACGGCCATCCGAAGCGATCTTCAGCGGGCCCGGCGTCTCAGGCTTTGCAGCAACCGAGACACCCACAGCGGCCACGGCCCACAGGATGATCCATCGCGTCACGTATCGCATGGCTCCACCTCCGCGCCGATTCCTTGAAGTTTCGGGTCAATAAAAGCCGTATTCATAGGCGGCGTCGAACAGGGCGACGATGTTTTCCGGGGGCACGCCGACCTGAATGTTGTGCACATTATTGAACACATACCCACCGCCGGGCTTGAAGGCCTCGACGTTGCGTCGAACGTGCCGCCACACCTCCTCGGGCGAGGCGATGGGCAGGACGTGCTGCGTATCGATCGCGCCGCCCCAAAACGTCAAACGGTCGCCGAACTCGGCCTTGAGCCGCCGGGGGTCCATGTCCGCGGCGCTGACCTGCACGGGATTGAGGATGTCGATGCCGTTGTCGATCAGTTCCGGAATCAGCGAGGCGACGGCGCCGCACGTGTGGTACCAGATCTTGGCCGACGTGAGGGAGCGGATATGCTGGACGAGCCTTTTCTGGCGGGGCTTGACGACACGGCGATAGAAATCCGGCGCAAAGAGCGGGCCCGTCTGCCCGGCCAGGTCATCGCCGATCATCACCACGTCGATCAGATCGCCGACCTCGCCCAGGAAGGCGGTGTAGTAATCCAGCCAGAACGCGAGCATCCGGTCGAGCAGGGCCTCGCAAAAGGCCGGGTTCTCGATCATGTCCATGAACCACCGCTCCAGCCCCCGCATGTACCAGCAGGTCTCATAGACCACACCCCCGATGCCGGTGCTGACGGCGTAGGGCGTTTCACGGCGCAAGGTCAAGGCCTGCTCGCGAACACCCGTGAACCGCGTGGGGTCGCCGCCGTCGGGCCATGGATAGTCGGCCAGCGTTTCGAGGGTGGCCTCGGCCAGGGGGTTGTGCGATATGTCCATATAAAGGGGTTTGTCGTCGGGCATCGACCAGACCACGCCGAACTCATCGGTCAAATCGTGCCAGGGCCGCCCACCGCGGCGATTCGTCACGATGCGGCCGTCGAAGCCCTCGGGCCCGTGGGTACAGATGTACCGGACGTCCACGTGGAATCGCTCAAGCAACGTTTCGCACGGTTTGGCCAGTTGTTGAACGGGGTCGAGGATCACGGGCTCATCCGCGATGCCCAGGTGTGCCAGCAGTGGCGCGTAGGCCCCGCGATGGATGCCCGTCTGAAAGCCCCCCAAGTCGATGGGGACACGATCGGGCACCTGGTGATTGAGGGCCCGGGTCACACGCTCGCGCGGGGTCATCGTTTCTTTCTTGGCCATGATACCCTCAGTCCGAATCGACGGTTCGCATGATGCGGGCCTGTCCGACGGCCGCGCCCGCGGTGTTCATTTCGTGCTTCTGGAGGTAATTGCCCAGTCCGACGACAAGCGTGGACGCGATGAGCACAAGCAGACCCCAGCGGATCAAACGGAGCGTACGGCCGCTGGAGCCCTTCCACTCATGCAGGAGCAGACCCCACACGTTGCTGAAGATGATGATGAAGGCCATGTGCAGGGTCCAGCTTGAGAAGTCGTACTCCCCCATGCGGGTTTTGCCCATGCCGTAGAACATGAACTGAAAGTACCACGTGACGCCGGCCAGAGCGCTGAACAGGTAGTTGGCCGACAGCGGTGAGCCGCCGCGATTCACGTAATCGCCGGCGGTGCGGTTCTTGATGTTGAGCAACATGCACCAGATGAAATTGGTGGTGAAGCCGCCGGCCAGCACCACAATAAAGACGGGCGTATTCTTCCAAATGGAGGTGCTCTCGGCGCCAAAGGCCGCATCGGCGATGGGCTCGCCCGCCTCGATGCCGAAGGCCATGCACGCGCTCATGATCCCGGCGAACGCGGCCACCCAGAGCCCCTTGACGAGACTGAACTCCTTGATGACCTCCTTCTTCTTGTCCTCGGGCAGATCCTTCTCCTTGGAAACACCCGCCCAGCCGCAGATCGCGATCCCGACGAGGCACACGAAGATACCGGCCAACGTGACCTGCCCCGACGTGGCGGCCAGCAGGTCACCGAACTGGCCCTTGAACACCGGCGGCACAATCGTGCCGAACGCGGCGCAAAACCCCAGAGCGACGGCGTACCCCAGCGACATCCCCAAGTACCGCATCGACAGACCGAAGGTCAGCCCGCCCACGCCCCACAGCACGCCGAACAGGTAGCTGAAGAAAATGCTCTTGGCCGGCGCCCGGCCCAGAACCGAGCAAAGATCGGGCACCACCAACAGGGCCACCACCCAGGGCGCGACAATCCAGGAGAAGACACCGCCAACAAGCCAATAGCTCTCCCAGGCCCACTGGCGGACCTTCTTGAATGGAAGGTAGAAGCTCCCCGCGGCCAGCCCCCCCACCGCGTGGAGGAAAACACCGATTGCGACCATGCCCATGCTCCCGTTCAGCGACCCGCTGTTCTGTTCGTGATGACGACGGCATGGACCCTCTGACCCGATCAGTCCAGTCCGCGGCCGAACACCGCCGACCGCCCCGCCCTCGGTCTCGGCTGCCCTGTTTGTACCGTCTCACGTGGACGAGGTCAAGGATACGATTGGCCTGTCCGGCCTGTGGGCGGCGGTGCAAATCCAGGCGATGGCGGATTGCCGTTTACCGCAAGGGCAAAACCTCTGAAAAGCGGTTGTTTTCGTGGGGCGTTCGCCTATAATGTGATGCAGGATAGCTTTGTTCCAGGGACGTCTTTTGGAGGTGGGCCGAAATGGCGGCAACCGCATTGACTGTTGTTTTCGTAGCCGCGTTGGGCGGCGTCTTCGTCGGAGGTCTGCTGGTAGGGCTTGTCGTGGGCTTCTCCTACGCCGGGAAGCTTCAGCACGAGCGCCGACAGCGGGCACAGGCCGAAGAGAAGAACCTGGATCTTGAGAGGCGGCTCGGCCAGGCGCACTCGGAGCTGACGGCCCTGAGCGAACGCGTGGAAGCCGGCGAACGAGTGCTTGCCGAACGTCAGCAAGAACTGTTCGACAAGACCACCCGGCTGGCCGAACTCACGGTACAACTGTCCAACGTGCGGGCACAGTTGGCCGCCAAGAAAGAGGAACTCGATGAGGTCAAACGCACGGCCGCCGCCCGGCTGGCCGAGCAGAAGCGGCTGGCCTGCCAGCGCCTCGAACGCATTCATGACGCCCAGATGCGGATGTGGGACGACTTCTCCCACCTCATCGCCGAGGCCATGGCCGAAGAGCAACCCGAATACCCGCGCCTGGTATTGACGCGAAACAGAACCGAATCGGACGAGGATCTGAGCGGGGAGGATGAAGGCGAGGCTGCGGCCGTGGCTGAATCGGAAGAGCCGGCATCCGAGATCGTCGCCCCGTCCGCTACGATCTCGGATGCGGACGAGCTCGCCAGCGATGAGGCGAACGAAGGCGATCAGGACGAGGATCCCTTGGCCGGCATCGATCTGGATACCGTGACGCTGGATGAGGACGCTGAGCACCCGAAGTCGGCCGGGGACTCGGTGAGTGATTACCTGGATGACCAGGCATCGGAACAGACCGCTTCCCCCTGGCCTCACCGCCCCGAGGCCTCAGGTGAACAGGCCCCGCCCGAGCCGGAGACCATCGAACTGACGTTGCTTGACGAGGACGAACTCGACGCCGCGGTGGATTTTGGTGATGAGGAGGTTGGACCTGAGACCGTGAGGCCTCAGGCGGACGCGGTCAACACCCCTGCGGAAGAACCGAGCGAAAGCGAAGACGCGACGGGCGAGGCCGCCGACACCGGCGAAAAAAAAAAGTGCTCTTCGATGTTTGAGGACCCGACCCTTTGGCCGTAGGCGGCGGGGACGACAGTTCAGCATTCGGGGGCTGTTCTTACGTGGCAGGGCATCTCGTCGGTACAGGCTGTATGGCCCTCGAAGAGGCGGCCACAAGTAAGATCGTCGCGCCAGCGTTCCTCTCACGCTTGTGTGCGGGCTCCACGTTCTGCCTCATGGCTGCAGCGGTGCATGCGACAGACATCTCCTGATCTGCCTGGGCAGGGCAAACGCATTCTCTGTGGGGAGAGTTTTTTTGGAATTCCGCCCAGATTTCACTTGCGCTTTTTCTGGAGTCTTTTTAGCCTTGTTTCAAACGTCTGCGGCGGCCGCGCAGGGATACGAAACTCACGTACCCAGAAAGGACTTCGGCATGACGACCCAAGCCCCCAGGGGTCCGTTGAAAAACGTACGGCCCACAGAAACGGGCCCTTTTTGTCATTCCCGCGAAAGCGGGAATCCACGCTTTGCGTGCACAGAGCGCACCACACGTCGAGCGTGGACC
>DSDH01000539.1 GCA_011055475.1 Phycisphaerales bacterium
CCCACGCTTGCGTGGGCATGTCTTGGCGATGCGGGGCGGTCGTCACCACATGGCCACACAAGTGTGGCCATGCCACCCACGCCTGGGGTGGCAGCCACTGAGCGAAGCGAAGTGGATGGGTCTTTGCAGGAGTGCCGGCATGGGCCATCCACTTCACCCTTCGGGTTCAGTGGCTGCCACCCGACGCAAGCCGCACGACCACGGACAGGATGAAGAGTCCGCAAGGGCAGGACAAGCCACGGAGAATCACAGAGACCACAGAGCCCAGTTGAGTTACCCGGCTTACCTCTGTGCTCTCTGTGCCCTCTGTGGCAAACCCCGTGACCCGCGCGGCATTGCCCACCCGACGCTATTGTAGGCCCCCCCTTGACCGTCATCCCGACCGTAGGGCCGAAGGCCCGGAGTGGAGGGACCCGTTCGAACAGTCCTTCCACAAGGCACCGGACGCGGAGCCGCAGCATGCTCTCGCATGGGGGGTGAATGTTGATCTCCAGTCGCTCAACGCCATCCCGCAACCCACCGGCTGCCCAATGCCATCCCGCAACGACACCAGCGGCGTCGCTTCCCGACGTGGAAGAACGGATTCCTCGATTCCGACGCGTCGGGCCTCGGAATGACGACGGTCGCCGAGTGGCATGTCCCCTACGCCGGCGGGTGCACGAAATTGGCTTTTCGCGGCGGGGGAATTCTGGCAGAATCCGTGGGCTGTACTCGTTGGAACTAGTGGAGCAGGCGACGAGGAGTCGGACCTTGGACGAGCGAACTGAGGCTCAGGTGATCGCGGCCTGCCGGGCGGGCGACCGGGATGCGTACGCCTGGCTCGTCCGGAAGTATTCGCGGGGTGTTTTCGCGGTGTGTATGGGGATTCTTGCGAACGTGGACGACGCGGAGGACATGGCCCAGGATGCCCTGGTGCGGGGGTTCACGCGGATCCGGTTGTTGCGGGACGGCGAGCAGTTCAAGCCGTGGATCTTCCGCATCGCACGGAACCTGTGCATTGACCTCCTGCGGCGGCGACGGATCGGCCGGGGGGCCCTGGAGAAGCATCAGGAAGAGACCGAGCGGCGGGATGCGCCCGCCGAAGACTACACGTTTCTGGAGCGGGCGATCGGGCGGCTGCCGGAGAAGTACCGCCTGCCGTTGATGTTGTACTACTTTAGCGGCAAGAGCACCGAGGCGGTGGCCGAGGCCTTGGGCATCAGCCCGGCGGGCGTGTGCAGCCGGCTCAGCCGGGCGCGGCAGCGGTTACGGACGATTTTGGAAGAACAGCGGGGTTACGATGCGTAACGAGGCGTGCAAGAAGATGCAGGATCGAATCGCCCTGTGGGTGCAGGGCGATCTGTCCGCCGGCGCCGCGGAGACGGTGCGGGCGCACCTGGAGGGGTGCGCCGCGTGCCGGGCGTATGCCGAGGCGCTGCGGACGGACGATCGGATTCTGGAGGCGTGGGCCGCATCGTTGGGGGATCGATTGGAGTCGCTCCAGCGGGCGGCCCTGGACGAGGTTGCCCGCTCGCAACCGGGGCCGATGCGGTCGCGTCCCGATGCGGAGCAATGGGTGCTCCGCGGGATCGCCGCCGCGGCGGTGTTGGTGATCGGGATCCTGGTGGCGCAGGTGTGGTGGCAGGGCCAAGGGGCCGAGGAGGGTTTGCCTTCGCCGGTCGGGCCGGCGGGCACGCCCACCCACAGCGAGCCCGAAAACGGCTTGCAGCCGCTGCCGATCAAACTGCCTGTGGCGATGTTCCCGGGGACGCCGCGGGACCTGCCGGGCGTGCCCGATCTGGAGCCGCCGCGAGGCAAGGACCGCCCCGCGTTCCGAGCCCCGGCGGATGTATGGAACGTGGCCTTACACAAGCCCGTGACCAGCAGTGATCCCGTGCCGATCATGGGGCGGCTGGAGATGGTGACCGATGGGGACAAGGAGGCCTCCGAGGGGCACTACGTCGAGCTGGGGCCGATGTTGCAGCACGTGACCATTGATCTGGGCGACGTGTATGAGCTGTTTGCGATCGTGGTATGGCATTATCACAAGGAGCCGCGGGCGTATTTCGACGTGATCGTACAGGCGGCCAAATCGGCGGATTTCGCCGATGCGGTGGTGTTGTTCAACAACGACCGGGATGACTCGGCGGGATGGGGGGCCGGGGATGATCGGCACTACGTGGAGACCAACGAAGGCCGGCTCATCGACGCCAAGGGCGTGCGGGCTCGGTACGTCCGCCTGTACAGCAACGGCAACAATGACAACGAGCTGAATCATTACTGCGAGGTGGAGGTCTATGGCCGACCCGCGGTGGCGTTGCCCATGCCCACGCCCCAGCCCGTGCCGCCGCCCGCAGAGGGGGCCAAGCCCAAGAGCCCCACCCATGCCGAGGCGACCGACGATGAGCAGAAGGCGGACGGGCCCGTGCTCAAGCCGCTGGATATCCGGCTGCCGCAGCAGCGGTGGCGTGGCACGCCAGAGTCCATCAAGGGCATCCCGCGTCTGGAGCCCTACAGCGAGAAGAAACGCCCTCCGTTCTTGGCGCCCGCCGGGGCGCGAAACCTGGCCTTGGGCAAGCCGGTCGCCAGCACGGACCTGCAACCGGTGTTGGGCGAGCTGGAGCAGATCACGGACGGGGACAAGGAGGCGGTTGACGGCAGTCTGGTGGAGCTGGGGCCGTTCGCGCAGCACGTGACCATCGACCTCGGCGAGATGTGCGAGCTGTACGCGGTGGTTGTGTGGCACTTTCACCACCAGCAGCGGGTGTACTTCGATGTGGTCGTGCAGGCCTCGCAGGACCCGGATTTCGTCGAGGTGGAAACGCTGTTCAACAACGATCACGACAACAGCCTGGGTCTGGGTGTGGGCAAGGATCGGCACTACGTGGACGACTGGCAGGGCCGCCTGGTCGACGCCAAAGGGATTCACGCGCGATACGTGCGGCTGCACAGCCAGGGCAACAGCAACAACGACCTGAATCATTACACCGAGGTCGAGGTGTGGGGTCGGCCGCTCACTCAGGATTAAGCTCATTGGGGCCGGCGGCACCGGGTGCCGGCCAAACGCGGGTTTGAGATCACGCCGGCGGGCCGTATAATGCCCCCATGCACAGTGTCCACAATCGCCGAATAGCCGACGTCACAGGCCGCGTGCAATGGTGGGCCGCGGCGGCGGGTCAACTGCTGTGGCCCTTGGCGTGCGAGGCCTGCGGGCGGGCCATCGAGCCGGGCGGCGAGGGACTGTGTGAGGCCTGTTGGCAGGGCTTGCTGTCCTGCACGGCCGGGTCCTACTGCCGCGCCTGCGGGCTCGACGCGGGCTCCTTCGGCATGTTGGAGGATGGGTGCGCCCGATGTCGCGAGCGGCGCCCGGTTTACGATGGCATTGCGCGAGCCGGGGTATACGCCTCGACGCTGCGCGACCTGGTCCTTGCGATGAAGTTCCACGATCGGCCCGAATTGGCCGCTCGATTGGCACAGTGGATGGAGGCCGCCCTCGCCGCCGCACCGTTCGCGGGGCGCCTCGACGCCTTCGTGCCCGTGCCGCTTCATTGGCGGCGTCGGCTGGCGCGGGGGTTCAATCAGTCATTTCTGCTCGCTTGCCGGCTGGCCCGCGGCCGTGCGCCGGTCAACACCGATCTGGTGCGGGTACGGCATACGCCCAGCCAGTGGACGTTGAGCACGACGCGTCGCCGCGGCAACGTCGCCGGGGCCTTTGCCGTGCGCCGCGATCACGATTTTTCCGGCCGGACCCTCTGTCTGGTCGATGATATCACCACCAGCGGGGCGACGTTGAACGAATGCGCCCGCGTGTTGAAGCAGGCCGGCGCCGCGGCGGTCTACGCCGTGGTGGCGGCGGTCGCCATGCAGGATACGGACTGAACGATTCCCACCGGCCTTGGCCGGGCGAGGTGGAGAACGGATGATACATGGTTTTCGGCAGATCGCCTCGCTGACCCTGGCCAGCCGCGTGCTGGGCATGGTGCGCGACATGGCCTACAGCTACTTCCTGGGGGCCGGCGGGCTGATGGACGCCTGGACCATCGCCTTTCGGATTCCCAACCTCGCCCGGCGGATGTTCGGCGAGGGGGCGGCCTCGGCCTCGTTCATTCCCGTCTACAGCGAGCAGCTTGAGCGCGATCCCGACACGGCGGGCGATCTGGCCTCCACGGTGGTCAGCGTCGTGGTGGCGATCACGACGGCTCTGGTGCTCTTGGGCTGGCTGGGGATGGGGCTGTATGGCGCGGGCGCGGGGCGGGCGCTGCCGCTGCCGCCGGATACGAACCGGGTGCTGACGCTCAGCTCGATCATGCTGCCGTACATGGTCATGGTCTGCGCCGCGGCGATCCTGGCGGGCATTCTCAACGTGCACAAGCACTTCGCCGCCCCGGCGGCCGCCCCGGTCCTCTTGAACGTGTGCATCATCGGGACGCTGGCGGTCACCGGCTGGGCCCTGCACCTTGAGCCCGAGCAGCAGGTGTTCTACGTGGCGATCGGCGTTCTGGCCGCCGGCGTTGCCCAGCTCGTCTTGCAGTGGCTTCCCTTGCGCCGCGCCGGTGTGACGCTCCGGCCTGCATGGGCGGTGCGAACCACCTCGTTTCGGCGGATCATGTGGCTGATGGGGCCGATGATGGTGGGTCTGACGGCGACCCAGTTGAACACATTGGCCGACGACGTGATTGCCTGGTGGTTCAGCGCCTCGCCGCAAAAGGGGCCGGCGTTCGAGATCATGGGGCGTACCGTGGCCTATCCGCTGGCCCGTGGCTCGGTGTCGCATTTGTATTACGCCCAGCGACTCTACCAGTTTCCCTTGGGCGTACTGGGGATCTCGCTGGCGACGGCGGTCTTTCCGGTGATGAGTGCCGCGGCGGCCCGAAAGGACTATGCGGGCCTGCTGGCCACGTGCGCCCGCGGACTGGGCGGGGCGATCTTCGTGGCTCTACCCGCGGCGGTCGGGCTGATTCTCGTCGCCGAGCCGCTGATCGCCGTGGTTTTCCAGCACGGGCAGTTCACGGCGCAGGATACGCGGCGCACGGCCTGGACGCTGAGTTTCTATGCGCTGGGGTTGTGCGGCTATTTCGGCCAGCAGATCGTCACCCGGGCGTTCTACAGCGTGCAGGACTCGAAGATGCCCGCAATGACGGCCTTGTTGGCGGTGGGGGTGAACCTCGTGCTCAACCTGACGCTGATCTGGCCGTTGGGCACGGCGGGGCTGGCGGCCTCGACGGCGCTGTGCTCGTATCTTCAAGTCGTCGTGCTGGTGTGTGCTCTGCGGCGGCGGTACGGCCCACAGGCGACGCAGGGTCTGATCGTCACGGGCTCAAAGACCGCATTGGGCACGCTCATCATGGCGGCCGTTGGAGGGGCGGGATTGGTCTTGATGCGGCCTCTCGGCGCGTCCTTCAGCGCCGACTTGGTGCGTCTGATGGTCCTTGTGCTGGGCGGTACTGGCGTGTATATCCTCGTGGCCCGGATGCTGGGCAATGAGATGCTGGCGATGCTTCTGGGACGCCGGCGGGCGGATGCGGTCGGTCAGGTCCGATAACCCGCTGATTCATGCGCTCCCGTCGCGGACCCAACGCGGGCGCGTCGATACGCGAGCGTGTTTGACGCCTTCGACGGGGTCGGGTATAATCCGTGGACCTGTTGTGGCCGATACGGCAGTGGTGTGCGGGACGGGAGGATTACCGTCTTCATGCCCTGGATCGCAGGGCGTTGCCGCCGGGCCGAACGAAATCAATCGCCGTTGATCCGAGTCGAAGGCCGGAGACAGCCAATGGTCAGGACCCGATTGTTGCCGGGCGTGAGGATGGGGCTCATCGTGGTGTTGCTGGCGTGCGGTGCGGGCATTGCCGCCGAGCCGCAGACGCTGTTCTCGCCCCTGACGGCCGAGACGTTTCGGACGATGGCCTACGAGATGTACAGCCCGCCGGATGCGGATCCCATACGAGTCACCCAGGCGGTCGTCCTGCTGGAGGCGGCCATCCAGTTGGAGCGACGCAGCGATTATCTGACGGAGGACCTGCTGCGGGCCTGTGCCGCGTCGGGACGCGTGGATTTCGCCAACATGGCCTATACGGCCTTGGGCGAATACGCCGGGATGCCCCGCGTGGACCTGGAGGTGGCGCGCGAGACGGTGGACTACCTTCTGGCGACGGCCGATTCGCGACGGCGGCGAGAGGAGATTCTTGCGGCGCTGCTGGTCGCCACGTCGGATAAGAACCCACTGCTTCGGAGTGATTTGGAGGTGCGGCTGGGGTTCCTGGCCGCCGAGCGGGCCGACGACAAGGCCGCCAGCACGTATCTGCTCAGCGCCTACGAGGCCAATCCGTACAACCAGACGGCCTTCGAGAAACTGCAAGAGGTAGCCCACCGCATGGGGCAAAGTGTGCAACCGCGGGTGGTCGCGCGGCACGCACGGCTGGCGGTCCGCGCCAATCCACTGAACCTGCAAGCGGCCCTCTTCCTGGCGCAATACCTCGAGCGATTGGGCATGTACGATACCGCGGTCGGTTGTTACCGGTACACGGCGGACGTGTTTGCGTACCTGTACCCCGATCAACCATTGCCGTCGTCGATCTATATTCCTTGGGCCCTGGCCTGTTACAACACCGCGCGGCAACAGGACCAGTGCCTGCGGATCGCGACGCAGGTGCGGCAGAGCGGTCGCTTTGACTTGGTGTTGGAGGGCATCGCCGCCGCGGCCGCGGCCAAGCTTCAGGACACCGCCCAGCGGCAGCGTTTTCTGGCCGCCGGGCCACAGGTTGAGGAGAAGCTCTCGGCGGCCCCGACCGATGCGGTCAGCGCGGCGGAGCTGGCC
>DSDH01000126.1 GCA_011055475.1 Phycisphaerales bacterium
CGAAAGGTCAGAACCTCAGGCAGCGTGTCTGGACACGGCATCCGTATCGACCTCCAGGTCCTCTGGGTCTTCGGGTTCGCCCCTGGCCGACCCCGCGGTCAGTCCCAGTTCGGTCATCAGGGCCACCTCCTTGGCCCGCTGGTGCAACTCCACCTCCCAGTCCTTGCCCTGGCGGGCGTATTCCTGGGCCAGCGTGGTGGTATGGCTGGCCAGGCGGGTCGCCTGGGCGTTGGCCTCCTTGGCCGGGTCCACATGCTCGGTGCCGTCGAAGAACCACTGGTGGGGCATCGGTGAACAGCACGGCCGCGAAGTCGGCCGCCGTCTCGGCCGCGGCCAACACGGCCAGCGTGTACCGGCGCAACTGGGCGAACAGCGGCAGCGCGGGCGTGATCTCCGGGATGCCCCGGTGCTGGCCCGGCCGGTCGGCCCGGAACCAGTGGACGACCGCCTCGGCCGACACCACATCGTACGGCGTCCTCCACGAGGCTGGATCGCCCGGGTGCTCGCATAGGATCGTATAGCTGCGCGGGTTGCCCCAGGCGTCCAGGCGGATGCCGTCGATGTCGCCGTCCGCCGGCCACGGGGGCATGACCGGGCTGGCCACGCGTTCGGCCTCGACCAGTTGCACGTCCAGCTTGACCGGCGAATCGATCTGCGGGTTGGCCGTCAGGACGGCGAATGCCTCGCCATCCGTGGCCTTGGCCATCCGCATCGTACGCAGCTTCTCGGCCAGGCGGACCTGTCGGGCCCACTGAGAGAAGCCCGCCTCGAGGCGCTGGTTGACCGGGCCGTCGGTCGACAAAAGCTGCAGCCGCGGTCCGGTCCCGATGCAGTCGTTGGCCAGGGTCAGCACGATCCCCTTGGCGTAGCTGTTGTTGGCGACCTCGTAGCGGGCGCGTTCGCGCAGCTTGCGGCGGACCTCCGGCGAGGCGGCCGCATCGGCCGACAGCGCATCGGCCATCGCCCAGTGCCGGGCGTTCTCGGCCGTGGTCTGCGCTGCGTCGTAACGTGCCCGCACGACGGCCGGGACGGACGGCCGGGCCTTCCTGTCCCTGCGGAACGGCCACATCAGACCGTCCCTCCCGGCGAGATCTTGGCCAGCTTGATGCCCAGCCCCTGGGCCTGGCTGGCCTGCTTGGAGGCCAGGTACTTGTCGGCGGCGATCTGGTCGGTCAGGCCATGCTGCTCCACGGAGCCGGCATCG
Organism: Phycisphaerales bacterium; assembly: GCA_011055475.1. Lineage (GTDB taxonomy): Bacteria > Planctomycetota > Phycisphaerae > Sedimentisphaerales > Anaerohalosphaeraceae > DSDH01. The sequence continues at coordinate 1,205 of DSDH01000126.1, forward strand.
CCCGCGGCCCGCTTGGGCCCGGCGGCGTTGTCTCGAATGGCGCTGTCCAGGTCTTTGCCCATCGGATTCGACGTCCTCTCACTATTGTTCTTTTGCGTGAGGACCGCATCCTTCGCTGGAAAAGGGATGCTTCTTCAAGAATTCCGTCCGGGTCCGCCGGCCGCTTTCCTCTGAAAGACAAAAGGCCCTTCATGCCCCAGGAAGCGGGACACGCCTGCCTGCCGAAGCCTCGGCGTAGGCAGGAATCTTCTCGCCTACTGCGATACTTACCCGGCGGATGGGCGAGATGACGGACGGACGAAGGGATTTCGGCGGAGAGGTTCTACGGGTAGAACTTGGAGAGAGAAAAAGGTCTGTTGGCCGCTGGCCGGGGTTACTTGAAGAAGTGGAGCAAAAGGGCTAACGGCATTCGCCCTTTTGATGGATTTCGTCAAGTATCGGACCGGCGTGAGATATTTTCACGGCGACGCGAGAAGTGCGTCGATTTGCGGCCGGAGTTCGCCCATGACGATCCCGTAAGAGGGCAAGCCGGGCACCAGCGGGCCGAGCCACTGGTCCCACGTCTTCTCGACGTAGGCGAGCATCATCTCTTGGAAGAAATCCCCCGGCCCTTCGAACGAGACCTCCCGCGCGGCGCACTTGTCCCGAAGAAACGATGCGAAGCCCCTCAGGTCCATCCGGTCACTGTAGACCCCCAGTACGCGCCACAGGTCGTAGTAGTCGCGGGCGCGGGAGCGGCTCCAGCCCCGCTCTTGGAGTTTCCCGACATGTTGCAGGATGGCGCGCAGTTTCTCCGCGACGATCTCCTCCAGCGCGTAGACCCTGACCTGCGCGTCGAGCGGCTCGCCGTACTCGTGGATGACCGCGCGTCTCGGCGTGGCCTTCAGCACCTTCTCGTCCACCGACACCTCGACCATTACCCGCGTATGCGCCTCCTTCTGCCAGGGAAGGCGAGCGCGAATGGTGAACGCCTCCTGCCCGCCTGGGTGCGGGGCCTTCTCTGTGTACCGCTCGCAAACGATCTCGATGGGAGCATACTCGCCGAGGAGCCGCACCGCAGCCCCGCATACCTCCTGCATGGCTTCTTCCATCGCCTTGCCGGTGGGCACGTCCCCCGTACCGGAGAAGTCCAGGTCCTCCGAGAAGCGGTAGTCGCCGAACCAGCACTTCTTCAGCGCGCTGCCGCCCTTGAAGATGAGCGCATCCCGCAGCGAGTCCATCTGGTCGATGCCTGCCAGAATCCACGAGAGGAGGTAATCCCGTTCGAGGACTTCCCAGGGCGTACCGAGTCGCTTCCGAGCCTCGGCAAGTCGCGTGTGCAGCGGTTTCATGGCTTGACCTTTCCGGGAAGGTTCTCCTGAATCATCCAGCGGCGGTTGCAGGGCCCTTTGCGCGGGCCGGTCGGGTCGAGCGTCCGGTAGCCCTTAACGGACACGTTCAAGATCGGCTCGAGCCGAACGGGATCAATGCCTTGGTGCTCGAGCACCCAGCCCAGCCGCTTGGCCGTCGCCCCATCGAGCCTGAGTGCGTAGCCGATGATACGCTTCAGGTCCAGGCGGTCGCCCCGCGCCTCGAACGCGTGGAGCACCTCGGCGAAGTCGCCGCAGTGCTGCGGCATCATCAGCCCGTCGAGCAACGTCCGCTCGGGATCGGTTACCGTCACGCGGGCTTGGCCCACCCAAACCTTCTCCGTGCCGAAGAACCGTTCGGGCTTGACCCGGATGAATTGATAGAGCGTCTGGCCGACCGGACACCCGACGCCCTTCCATCCGGCCTTCCTGCCCCGCGCCTGGGGAATGGGCGTATCCGTCGTGGTGAGAACGAAGACCTTCCTGGGCGCTTGCTCCGTCAGGCCGTGGTGGTGCAGGGCGGACCAGTGGCTGATGGCGGTGCGACGGGCAAGGGCCATGGCGATTTCAAACTCGTGGGCCGTGGTCACGCCCGGGACCGCTGCCGAGAGGGCATAAAGGCCCTTGCGAAGCCTCACCAGCCATCCCGACTTCGTCAGGTGATGGAGCGATTGGCAAAGATATCCCTCGGAAAGGCCCACCGAGGGGGCAAGCTCCCGAACCCGGTCGGTCGTGAAGACACGATCTCCTGCGCTGGCAAGTGCCCTGATGAGCCTCATGCCAGGCAATGCGGGTATTTGTCGGTCTTCTGCCATGGTTCGTTTCCTTCGAACAAACGCCACACTGTTTCTATCGGCCTGCGGTTAGATACAGTATAGCGATTTTTCGCCTCGATCAAACAATTTCTACAGAATCTCTACTAGTGAGGCGGCCCGGGAGTTCCGCCAGCCTTCTCGTAAACAAACAGGTACGAACCGCCCTTGCACGGGAAGAACGCTTGCGCGACATGAAAAACGCGCCCAGGCGGCCACATTGCAGGAAAAACGTGCCCGGTTTACTCATTCCCCTTCTCGTAGGTGGTCAGCCGCCGCCCGCAGTACCGGCACTCGCGGCGGCGGAGGATTCGGCCGCCGATGGCCGCGCGGGTGTAGAGGACGTGGAAGTGCCGGCACCCGCAGCGCGGGCACTCCAGGCCGCGCCGGCCTGCTTGTGCGTTGCACGCAGACAGGTTCGCCGTGCCAGTCAGAGAACAGGCGGGGCTTTCTGCCCCGGCCGCTGGGGTTGCAGCGGGCGGGCTCTCCGGCTTACCCGTTCCCTTTTCGTGCTCGTCCCTGTCTGCACAGGCAGGCATCTACCGCTTGCTCCCTGCCTGCCGGTAGGCATGGCGTTGGAGTTCCGAGAGTCTCACCCGCTCACGCTTCACCGCGGCCTTGGCGTCCGTGCCGGGCAGCACCACGCCCTGCATGGAAGCGGCCACGGCGCAACCCACGAGGCAATCGAGCCAGTGGTTCTCCGACGCCTCCGGCCGCAGCTTCCACTCGTCCACCACCCGGCCACGGCCTTCAGTCTTCACGCGGTACTCGCTCGTCAGGTGCTCGGCCAGGAGGCGATGCACCTCCGGGTCGCGGCCGAAGAGCGAGAGGCACCCGCGGTCGCCCATGGCCACGGCCAGCCGCGCGTGGATGAAGCTCTTCCAGTAGTTCGAGTCGAAGAGCACGTGCCGGATGGCCCGGTGGCCGTGGACGCTGGGGATGCGCCAATTCAGGCCCACGCGGTCGCCGCGCTTGCGGCGGTACTCCGAGAACGGGATGCTCGAAGCGCCTACGAACCGACCGTGGCTCGGCGTGAGCACGGCGGCGTGCTGCGACTGGCGGCAGAACTGGTACACCACGTCCGTCGAGGTGCCCCAGTTGGCGTCGATGACGCACCGCTCGACCTTCAGGTGCGCCCCGTCCTCGCGCCGCCACTCCCGGCCCAAGAGGTCGTTCGTCAAGGTCTCCAGCCCGGCGTAGATGGCCCCCTCCAACCCCGCGCCCTTGGCCGCCAGCTGTAGCGTCCGCGTCGCGTCGCGCAGCGTGAAGTAGCGGCGTTTCTGGCTCGGGTATTCCCCATAGTGCACGATGTAGCCGGTGAAGTCGTCCGCCCAAGCGGCGACCAGCCAGAAGAGGAGCATGCCCTGCACGTCGATAAACATCGTCAGGTGGTCGGCACCGAGGGGGACTTCGCCGGCACGGTAGCCGTTGAGCTTCTGGGCGACCTGGTCGGCGGTGAGCAACTCCTCGTCCTCGACGGCATCTTGAGGCAGCGGCTCGTTCTGGTACTCGGCAAAGAAGGCCGCCTCGTCCTGGAGCTTGAGGTTCATGGCGTGCTGGACGGCACTGGCCTCGTCGTGGTTGAACCGCTGCGGCCAGGCGACTTCCGCCCCCTCGTCGAGCGCGGCGCGGTTGGCTTGGTAGAAGGCCGTCGCCTCCCGCAGGTCGCCGTGGACGCGTAAGGACTCGGCGCGGACTTCCGCGTACTTCGCCCAGAGCTTCTCGTTCGTGGGGAACGCGTAGACCATCCGCGTCCGCTCGCCGTTCCACTCCGGGTGCCTGTCGCGGTCGAGGATGTTGTCGGCCATGTCGCCGGGCCGGATGACCGTGCAGGGCATGATGCCGCTGATCTTCTTGCCCGGCCCGGCAAGGCCCAGCACCGCGCCGGCCAAGATCCGCTCCCGCGTGGCGCACTGCGACAGGCTCCGCGCCGACTCGTCCGTCTGCGGGTCGTCCAGGACCACCAGCGACGGCCGGACGGTCTGCCCGTCGGCCCGCTTGTATTTCATCCCTCGGATGCGGCCGGTGATGCCGGCCACCTTGATGATCGCGCCCGAAGCCTTGCTGCCGGGCATGGTCGGCAGGACGACCTCGTTGGCGGTCCAGCCGATGTGCGTCCGCCGGCCCTGGTGGAGCTGGCCCGAACAGCGATTGGCGATCCCATCCAGGCACCGGACGGGATGGACGACCTCGGGGAAGTCCGCCTCCAGAAGGTCGTTGCCATCCAGTTCCATCTTGATCGAGTCGAGCATCTCGACGGCGTGGACCTCGGAGGCCCCGATGAGGCAGACGAACTGGCGGTGGCCGTAGAGCACCGCCCACAGGCACGCGCATTCGGCCAAGCTGGTCTTGCCGCTTCCCCTGGGCATCGCCAGCGCGAACAGTCCCCCGTGCAGGACCGCCTGCTCGATGCGGGCGATGACCTTCAGGTGGTCCGTCGACCAAGGCAGGTGGAACGTCCGGGAGAAGTACGCCTCGCAGAAGAAGCGAAAGTCGTCCCGTCCGTGTGCCTTGCGCCCTGGCTCCACGACGGCCGGCAACTCGCCGATGTCCCGCCCGGCCTGCGAGAGGGCGCGATTCCGTGCCGCGGCGCGTTCCTTGAGGGCCTCGTAGTCCGCCGCGGGGGCTCGTTCGGGCCGGGGCGCGTGTCGCTGGTCCACGAGCCAGGCCACATAACGAAACAGGTCCACATGCCGCCCATCGCCGATCCGGAACCCCGCCCGCATGCGGTGGCGGTAGAGCTGCCGTTCGTCGATGACCTGCCCCAGCGGCGTCGAGTTCAACAGCCGTGCCAGGTCCACCGGCCGCAGGGTTCTGGGGTCAATCGCCACGGCTGGCCGCCTCCCTGATGAGCCACGCGGCGTAGTGCACTAGGTTGACCGTCCCGTCGGTGTTCACCGGCGCCCCGGCCTCCAGGTCGCGGCGGAGGTTCTCGACCGACGCGTGGCGGGCGCCCATCGCCGCCAGGATGCGGGCGGCCTGCTCCAGCGGCACGGCCAACGGGCTCGTCGCCCCGCCGTCCGCCGTGCCGGGCGCGGCAGCGGGATTCTCCCGGCGGGGCGGCCGGGCCGGCGGCGCCTGCGGCGGAATCTGGCCGAAATCTCCGCTAATTCCCATAACTCTTTGTCCCGTCGCAACATACGGCATCGGGAAATCCGCATCTTTTCCGCGGATTTGCCTTGGCATGTCCGTAAAAACATGGCCTCATCGGTGGTAGAAGGTACGCAATAGGGCGTGCCCCAGAGACGAGAGGAGGTGGTACGATAAAACTGTGTCGCGGTTGAGCCGATATTTCTCTTTCTTTTCCCCACCTTCTGAGTGAGGGAAAAAGGAAAGAGAAATATCTGGGTTGACTGGACGGGTGGGCGTCTTAGCTTCGGTTCCGATGAACCGGAG
>DSDH01000551.1 GCA_011055475.1 Phycisphaerales bacterium
AGCGTGGGCATGCCACCCGGCGCTTGATGGGTCGGGGCTTGCGAGCGTGGGGCATGCCACCCGGCGACGCGTAGCCCCGCAGGGGCGTCAGTGCCATAGCCGGCGGCGTGAGCCGCCGGTGGCGGTCCCCCCCTCCAAAATCCCCAGCCCCAAAGGGGCGGCACCGGCTTGGCCGAAGCCCCGGCCAGCGCGGCCACGCCGGCCGGGTCAACTAGCTTTTGTCCCCCCGGTTCAGCACGCTCATAAAGGCCTCCTGCGGAATCTGCACCCGCCCGATGGCCTTCATACGCTTCTTGCCCTCGCGCTGCCGCTTGAGCACCTTCATCTTGCGGGTCACGTCCCCGCCATAGAGCTTGGCCGTCACGTCCTTGCGAAAGGCCTTGATCGTCTCGCGGGCGATGATCTTGCCGCCGATGGCCGCCTGCAGCGGCACCTCGAACTGATGCCGCGGGATCGCGTCGCGCAGCCGCATGAGCATCTGGCGACCGCGGACCTCGGCCACGGACCGGTGCACGATCATCGACAGCGCGTCGACCGGCTCCTTGTTGACCAGGATGTCGATCTTGACCAGGTCGCCGGGCTCGAACGCCACGAAGTCATAGTCCATCGTCGCGTAGCCGTGGCTGATGCCCTTGAGCTGGTCGTAGAAGTCGTACACGATCTCGGCCAGCGGGGCCTTATACTCCAGCAATACGCGGGTCGGGCCCAGCGTGTCGGTGCGAAGCAGCCGGCAGCGGCGCTGCTCGGCCAGCTTCATGACCCCGCCGATCGTCTCGGTGGTCGTCAGCACCTCCAGCCGCACGATGGGCTCGCGGATCTCCGCCAGACGGCTGCGGTCGGGCAGGGCGCTGGGCGAATCGATCCGCGTGACCTGCCCGTCGCTGGTGAGCACCTCGTAGCTGACCGTCGGGGCGGTCTGCACCACCTCCACGTCGCTTTCGCGCTCCAGCCGCTCCTGGATGATCTCCATGTGCAGCAGGCCGAGGAATCCGCAGCGAAACCCGAAGCCCAGCGCCGCGCTGTTGTGCGGGCTGAAGCTGAAGCTGGCATCGTTGAGCGTGAGCTTCTCAAAGGCCGCCCGCAACCGCGGATAGTCGGTGTTCTGACCGGGGTAGAAATCGGAAAAGACCATCTGCACCGGGCGTTTGTAGCCGGGCAGCGGCCTGGCCGCCGGCCGTGCATCGTCGGTGATCGTCTCGCCGACGGTCACATCGGCCAGGCGGCGGATGTTGGCGATCACGTAGCCCACCTCGCCGCAGCCGAGCCGCTCGATGGGCGTCGGCATGGGCGCCAGCCGGCCCAGCTCGGTGACGGTGTACGTGCGGCCGGAGCTCATCAACCGGATCTTGCGGCCGACGACCAATTCGCCGGCGAACGCCCGCACCATGCACACGACCCCGCGGTAGGGATCGGCCCAACTGTCGAAGATCAGGGCGGCGGTCGGCTCATCCAACCGATCGGCCGGGGGCGGCAGCCGGTCCACCACGGCGTCGAGCAGCGCCTCGACGCCCTGACCGGTCTTGGCGCTCAGGAAGATGCACGCCTCGCGTTCGATGCCGAAGACGTGCTCGATCTCCTCGGCCACACGGTCCGGCGCGGCGGCGGGCAGGTCGATCTTGTTGACCACGGGGATGATCTCGTTGTGCGTGTCCACCGCCAGGTAGGCGTTGGCGACCGTCTGGGCCTCGATGCCCTGGGCGGCGTCCACCACCAGCAGCGCCCCCTCGCAGGCCGCCAGCGAGCGCGACACCTCGTAATGGAAGTCCACGTGGCCGGGCGTATCGATCAGATTGAGCATGTAGTCGCGGCCATGGCGATGGTAGGTCATCGTGACCGCCGAGGACTTGATCGTGATGCCCCGCTCGCGCTCCAGATCCATATCATCGAGCATCTGGTCTTTTTTGTCGCGATCGCTCACCGCCCCGGTCCGTTCGAGCAGCCGGTCGGCCAGCGTGCTCTTGCCGTGGTCGATATGCGCCACAATCGAGAAATTGCGTATGTGTTCGGTGCCCATGGGGCCGGTCATCCTGTTCCAGTACGGCAAAGCGTATCACTATACCCACTGCCCGGCGACAATACAATCACCCCGAAGGTTTATGCGCCACCCCTCCGGCGCTCCGGCGTCCGACCCTTGCGGATGGATCGGGCAATCCCTACAATCGTCCCAGGGCCCCAACGTGGGGGACCGGCACGGGTGTCATTGTACGGGATCGATCATGGGTCAGGAGCCGGGGGCGGACGTATCGGCGGGGATTCGGCGTTTGTGCGAAAACCTGTCGGCGGTGATCTACGGCAAGGAATCGACGGTCGAGATGCTGGTCACGGCCCTCCTGGCCGGGGGCAGCGTCCTGATCGAGGACGTGCCCGGCGTGGGCAAGACCACGCTGGCCAAGGCCCTGGCGCAGAGCATCGACGCGACGTTTCGCCGGGTGCAGTTCACGCCCGATCTGCTGCCGGCGGACGTGCTGGGCACGAGCGTCTACAATCCCGTCACCGGGCAGTTCACGTTTCACCGGGGGCCGATCTTCTGCAACATCCTGCTGGCCGATGAAATCAATCGCGCCTCGCCGCGGACGCAAAGCGCGCTGTTGGAGGCGATGAACGAGCAGCAGGCCACCATCGAGGGCACGCGACACCCGCTGTGCCGGCCGTTCATGGTCCTGGCGACGCAGAACCCGATCGAGTTCCACGGCACGTACCCGCTGCCGGAGGCGCAGTTGGACCGCTTCCTCGTGCAGTTGGACCTGGGCTACCCGGAGGCGGACGTGGAGGAGCGGATTCTGCGGTCGCACACCCATCACGATCCGCTCGAGGCGATCGCGCCTGTGCTGGACACGGCCGGGGTGCAACACCTGCAGCAGGCGGCCGCCGCGGTGCATATCGACGCCTCGCTGCACCGGTACATGATCGAGGCGGTCGGCCGCACCCGCAAGGACGCCCGCCTCGAACTGGGCGTCAGCCCCCGCGGCACGCTGATGTGGTCCCGCACGGCCCAGGCCTCGGCGCTGGTCCAGGGGCGGGGCTACGTGCTGCCGGATGACATTCAGCGGGTCGCGCCGGCGGTCCTGGCGCACCGCATCCTGCTGACCAGCAAGAGCCGCTACGAAGGGCTCTCCAAACGCGACGTGATCGCCGAGGTGCTCTCGGAGGTCCGGGTGCCGGTATGAGGCCTCGGCGCGGCAAGCCGGCTCATCGGGCCCGGTCGTTCGGTTCACACCTCTCTGTGACCGAGGCGGGTCGCGTGTTGCTGATCACCCTGGCGGCGGCGACGGCGCTGTCACTGCTGTTTCCCGTGTTCGGCATCGTGGCGTGCCTGATCGCGGTGCATGGCGTGGCCCTGGCGGTGGGTTGGGCGTTGGCCCCGCGGGTGGAGCTCATCGGCCACTGGGTGCGTCGGGCCGTGGTCGGCCGAGAAGTCGTGCTGCACTACCGCGTGCGTAACGTCGGGCGCGTGCCGGTCTACGACGCGGATCTCGTGTTCGAGGCGTGCCCGGGCGCCGTGGGACCGGTCGTCTCGTCGGGCCCGGTCCGCCGGATCGCGCCGGGCCAGACCGCCGAGTATACGCTGACCTTCACCCCGCAGCGCCGGGGATCGTACACCCTCAGCGGCCCGGTGTGCGCCTCGACGTTTCCCTTCAATCTCTACCGACAGCACCGCGGCGACGGCGAAAGACGCAGCCTGCTGGTGGTGCCCGACCTGGTGGACCTCGGCCGGCTGGATATCCCCATCCGTCGCCGCTATCACCGGGGTGGGCAACTGCTGGCCGGCCGCATCGGCGAATCGCCCGAATACGTGGGCAACCGCCCCTTCCGGCCGGGCGATCCGCCGCGGCGGATCGATTCACGGGCCTGGGCGCGGCTCTCGGCGCCGGTGGTCAAGGAGTACCAGGAGGAGTACTTCGGCCATGCCGCGTTGGTGCTGGATACGTTCGGCCCGACCCAAACGCCGGCCCAGGCCGCCGCGTGGGAAACGGCCGTCAGCGTGACCGCCTCGATCGCCCACGAGCTGGATCGCGGCGATATGCTCATCAACGTCCTGGCCGCGGGCAACGACCTGTACGACCTGCTGCTGGGACGGCACATCACGCAGTTCGAGAAGATCCTGGAAGTCCTGGCCTGCGTGGAGCCGTGCCGGGATGCGCCCTTCGAAGGGCTGCTGCCGCGCCTGGCCGACCAACTGCCCAACACCAGCACGGTGTTCCTGGTTCTGCTGGCCTGGGACGAGCCGCGGCGGGCCCTGGCGCGGCGGATCGCCGAGGCGAGCTGTCGTTGCGCGGTGTTCCTGGTGGGCGAGCCGTCGTCCGATGAACCCGACCGGGCGTCGGGGGTCGACGTGTTCCGGCTCGTGCGTCCGCGACCGACGCCGGCGCGGGGAGGCGCGGCATGAAAGCGCATCGACTCTACGCGATGATGCTGGTGGTGACCGCCTGCGTGATGAGCGCCGTCGCGCTGCAAAGTCCCATCTACGCGCTGGTGATGGGCGTCGCGGGCGTCCTGGGGACGCGCCGCCGCTGGACCTGGTCCGTCCGCCGGATGCACGTGCTGATCGTGGTTCTTCTGCTGGCCTTGGTTTCGGCGGTGCAGTTTCGCGTGGAGCTGTTTAGCCAGCGGTTCGCCGACCTCAACGCGGTCGCCCTGGCCAGTTGGCAGACCCTCATTCGGCTCCTGTTGGCGACCATGGTGCTGACGTTATACGTGGGCCGCTCCCGGCGGTGCCCGGCGGCGTTGGCGCTGTTCGTCCCGGCCCTGGCCGCGTGTGTCGGGCAGGTCGCCCTGGTCTACGATCTGGACGCGGTGCACCGCGTCTTGGAGGCGGCCTCGGTGGCGCTGGCGGTGATCTATGCCTGGACGTTGCGAATCCCCTCCCCCGAACCGAACGCCGCACGTCCGGGCCAGGGCGCGGTCCTGGCCGCGATCCTGTTGCTTATCACGCTCAACGCGGGCTGGGCCCTGGGATCGGTGTTGTACGATCAGCAGGACCGCCTGAACATGTTGGCCAGCCTTTTAGGCCGGGCCCGAACCGTCGATAGCTTCGGCGAAGCGGGGCTCAACGGCCGCGGCTTCCTGGACAGCGGGCGGATTCATGCCCTGCAAGACATACTGCTCGAACCGAGCGCGGAGGCGCTGTTTCACGTGGAATGCGACGAAGCCCCCCGCTACCTCCGCACGGGGGTGTTCGAGCGGTACACGCCTTGGCGGTGGCACAGCGTGGTCCGATCGCAGCGACGCCGGCCCGTGTCGCCGGATGCCCAGGCCCCCGACCTGCCGGGACCCGGCGCGTGGTTTCGGGTGGAGCCGGCGCCGGGCGATCGCTGGCGGGTCTATCGTGTTCTTCCGCAGGGCGTTGCGGCATCCAAGCTCTTCACGGCGCTGGGGACGGATTGGATTCGCGCCCCCACGCGACGGCTGATCGTATCGTTCAGCGGCATGTGCGACACGGAAGGGTCCCCCGACCAGATCGAACCGTACAGCTTCGCCGTGCCGCTCGAACGGCCTCCACAGTCGCTGCCGGATGCGTATCGACAGGCGTGCTTGCAGGTGCCCGATACGCTCGATCCGCGGATCGGAGCCCTGGCTGCGGAGCTCTTTGCCGAGACCCCGACGCCCCGCGACAAGATCGCCGCCGTCCAACGGCATTTCCTGGAGAACTACACCTACTCGCTGAGCACGGACGTGTCCGAGAGGCGCGACTTCCTGGGGCAGTTCCTGTTCGAGACGGACCGTGGCTTCTGCGAGTACTTCGCGACGGCCGGGGCGATCCTGTTACGCCTTGGGGACGTGCCAACCCGCTACGTGACGGGCGTTTACGTGACCGAGCGGGAGCGCCCGGACGGGGTGTGGGTGGCGCGGGCGATGGACGCCCACGCGTGGGTCGAGGCGTGGAACGAGACCGCCGAGCGATGGGAGATCGTCGATCCCACGGTGCCCGCCGAGCAGACCGGGGCGGCGGGCGATACCGACGATCCAATGGGCCGCCGATCGGCGTTGCAGTGGGGCCGCCTGTGGGCGATGCTGTACCGGTTCGGGCTGGCCGGGCCGGTCCTGTGGCTGTTGGAGCCGCTGGGCCTGCCGTGGCTGACACCGCTGCTGCTGGCCTTGGGGGCGGCGGCGGTCACGGTCTTTCTCGTCCGGCGGCGACGGCGCACGACAGGGCGCGACGCGACCGCGGAGGGGGGTGATGCGCTGCGACGGCGGCTGGATGCACTGCGGCGGCGGGCGGACCGGCGGTTGGCCCGGCGGGGTCTGCATCGGGCCCGCTTTCAGACGCTGCATGCCTTCGCCGCGCACGTGGAACAGACCTTGGCGGGCCCTTCGGCCGAGCCGATCGCCCGGTGGTACCGGCAATATGCACTCCTGCGCTACGCCCCCCTATCCGCGGCCGACGCCGCAGCGGAGGCCCAACGACTTGAGGATGCCCTGTCGCAGTGGCCTCGGTGAACGCAAGGCCCGACAACCGCACAGCTTCCACCCAATCCAGGGCGGGAGTGACTGGGCCTGTCTCCTCCAGGCCCATGGTGGGAATAGAAAACCGCGGGCACTGCCCAACCACTCGGCCGTGACCGGCTGGTCAAAATAGGTAAAAAGAGAAATGCCACAAATTGGCAAACTGGGCAAGCTCGGCATTCGGTTAGCAGCCTGTTGAAAAAGTGTCACCCCGGACTTGATCCGGGGTCCACGCTCAGCGTATGGTATGTCTCTGCCCGCACAGCGTGGATTCCCGCCCGCCAAGGCGCGTCGTCGACTTTCGCGGG
>DSDH01000212.1 GCA_011055475.1 Phycisphaerales bacterium
CGTCAAAACCGAGAACCTCCTGGCCGCCGAATCGCGTATCTCCGACGTGGACGTGGCCCGCGAGGTCGCCGGCCTGACGCGAAATCAGGTCATCGCCCGCAGCGCGATGGCCGCTCAGGCCCAAGCCAAGACCACGTCGCAGATTGTAACGATGTTGCTGGGCTGATCGCCGGATCGATCGCCCAGCGTGCGGAATTCATACGGCCTACGCCTCGTTCCGCCTGGTCCGGGCCGGCGATCCCTTGCCGACCCGGACCCCTTTTTTGCGCCTCATGTGCGGACCTGTCGCCACCTTGGCCGAGATTATTCCTCGGCTTCAACCAGGTGGGACAGCAGCCACTCGCCGGCCATCTCGGCCAGGTCCAGAAGGTCCACTCGGCAATCCGGCACGCCCTCGGGCCCTGTGACGTCAAACTGCAAGGCCGGATACCGCACGCAGATGCTGGCCTCCGGCACCATGCGCACGTATTCCTCCGCGATGGCAAACGCATCGACGGCGTAGTTGTAGAACCGCACATCGTCAATCTGCCCGCGGAAGAAGAAGTCGTGCAGCGGATTCTCATTGGCGCCGGCCCCGATCAGTAGATCGCGGAAGCGGTTGGTGCGATAGGCGGCGCCGGTCTGCTCAACGGCCACTGCGCCGTTGATGTAGAGCCTTCTGCGGCCCAGCAATGTATCGCGACCGTCGTCCAGCCGCTCCTGGGCCTCGAAGGTGACGGCGATGAAGACCCACTCGTCGAGATGGACGTCGTTGACCGGATCGGCGGTGGACATGCCCGACCAACTTCCGGCCACGCCGGGTGTCCAGAACTGCCACTTGTTGTTATTGGCGGCATAGATGATATACCCCTGGGTGGGGTTGTCATGGCGACCGCTGACCAAGGCGCGATAGGCCCCCACGCCTCCGGACACGTTCGCCCACGCCGTCACGGTGAAGCTCTCGGTGTTCAACTCCGGCGACCAGGGCACGGTCACGGCCGACTGGCCATCCAGATCGATCGCCATGCCCCCCGCGAAGCTGCCCGGCACGTAGTTGGGCTCGCCGAACGGTTGGCCGTCGTGCGTGCCCACCGAATCGGCCAGGGATTCCTCAAATTCCCACTGGGCCACCAGCCGCTGGGTCATCAGCAGCACGGGCGCGGACACGTCTTCGCCGACGGCGTTGGACAGGATGCAGTACACGTAGCCCTCCAGGTCCGCGGTCACGTTGGGCACCACCAGCGTGCTCAGATCGGCGCCGGCGCCCAACAGGGTGTCATCTTCCGAGACCACGGGGTCGGGCGAGAGGAACCACTCGTAGAGGGTCTGGTTCCGTCCGACGATGCTGAACGTGGCATCCTGACCGGCGGGGACGATCTGCTCATGCGGCCCGACCTCGACGACGGGCGTCTCGGGTTCGGTGGTGAACGACCAGACCACTCCCGGATGGAGAATATCCGGCCCTGGCGCGTTGGGCTCGTAGGCATCCACCCGCCAGAAGTAGGTCGTGTTGTAGGCCAGCGGACCGTCGAACTCCACGAAGGTCTCGGCCTGCCGCTCGGCGATTCGAACGGATGGATCGGCCGAGGTCACTTTCAGCTCGTTGGGGTCGAAGTACACATCGTACGCCACGACATCATACGTGTCGGGCGCCGACCAGCTCAGATCGGTGTCGATCGAGATCAGCGGCAGGCCGTTGCCGGGCGTGGGGTCCCAGCTTTGACGGTGGATCACGCCGAGGTATACGGCGGGGTTATAGATCTTGCCCTGGTTCCAGTCGCCGCCGCCGCCGGCCCAGCGATTGATGCCGATGGGCCGATTCAGCGAATCACCGAAGGCCGTCTTGACGACCGGCGCGGACGCGACGAGCGTCAGGCCCGTGCCGGACAGATCATCCAGCCAGAGCCGCGCCTCGCCGGCCAGACTGCCATCACCGGCGACCGCGTTGCCCAGCGTATCGAATTCGGCGACGACGTGGTACCACTGCCGCGACTCGATGGGGACGCCCACGATGTAGGCGCTGTTGGAGAAGATGAATTGGATCTGGCCCTCGAAGGTGCGCAGGGCCTCAGTGCCGGCGTAGTCGAGCAGCTTGCGGATGTCGGTGTAGTTGCCCGGCCAGTAGAACCAGACATCCATGGTGTAGCCGCCATGGGCGACGACGATGCCGTTCTCCAGCAGGTCGACCGCGTTCGTTCGGCCATGTCCGCCGCTGGCGCCGGTCAACGAGCCGCCCGCACCGCCAGGCGGTACATCGCCGTTCAGATAGCCGCCGGTGGAATCCATCGTGCCGTCGTTGCCGGCGGAACTGAGATCCACGATCGCCGTGGAGGTCCCATTGTACGAGTCCGGAAACGCGTACTCAAACACCGGGGTCAGGGCCGCTTTGGCCGCGACGCCCACCCAGAGCGCCACTACGAACAGAATGAACACCTTGCGAACACTCATCATTCACCCTCCAATAATAGGTTTACGCGCTCGACACCACCAGTCGGCTTAGACAGTAGTATAGCCTGATGGTTCGCGGGATGCGAGTCCTTTCTGAGGCCCCCGGTCACACCGTGCCGGCCTGTGATGGATGGCGGAGGCAATTGCATCATGGCCGGGCTTGCGCCGGCCGAACGTGCTGCAACGACCGGTGCGGACCGGAACCGACGAGGAGGGCGTTCACAGCTCCGCCATGTGTTCCGCCAACAGCATGTCAGAACATCGCGCCGATCCGCAGCGACTTGCGGAGGCGCCGTTGTCAACCGGGAAGTCCGAGACCTGCAAGAACGGCCGCGAACGGTCCCTGTCAAGGCAGATCCGATGAAGCTCTGAACGTCGATCTACCGGGAGGGGGCCCGTTTCTCTCAGGCCAGGGCCGACTCCCGTCCATCCCCTCTCCCGGCATTCCTGAAGGAAATGTGCGAATTTGCCTCAAGTCGCGGGTCGGACCGGCCGATACCACTCTTTCCGAAAGCCTTTTTTGCCCTTTGGCACCCCCTGTGGAATGCGGAGGATGCGCTGGTTATCGGGCATTCGATACAGCAGCGAACGGACCGGATGTTACACGGAGGTAACAGATGAATGCTGCATCGGAGACGATCCAGGGGACGTGGGAGCAATTCCTCAAGAACCACGATGACGCAAGTCGCAATGCCCTCATTCTTCATTACCTGCCCCTCGTTCGATACACCGCGGAGAGCGTCTATGCCAGACTGCCCTCCAGCGTGGAACGGGACGACCTGATCCACGCGGGGATCCTCGCCATGATCCGGGCCGTTGACCGGTTCGATCTCGGCCGAGGCATCCTGTTCGAGACCTACTGCTCTCGCCGGGTCGAAGGGGCCATGATCGATTATCTGCGGAGGACGGACTGGATCCCCAGGCTCGTTCGAGATCGCAGTCGGAGGTTGGAGAAGACTCGACAGACACTCCTGTCCCTCCTGGGGCGGGCGCCCACGGACGAAGAAATGGCCGCCGACCTCAAGCTCGATATGGATACGTTCCGGCGGTTTCAGCGAGACGCCAATGCGATCTCCTTGATTTCACTCCAGGGCAATGGCGGCGACGGGGATGAGCAGGACGAGTTTCAGCAGATCCAGGTCATCCGGGATGCGAAGAGCCGCGACCCTCTCGTGGAGGTTCAGAAGCAAGATACAAAAGAGTATGCCACACGGGGGCTGTCCAGGGAAGAGAAGCTCATCATCACCCTATACTACTTCGAGGGAATGACAATGCGGGAGATCGGCGCGGCCTTGGGCATTTCCGAATCCAGGGTGTGTCAGATTCATTCTTCGGTCATTGCGCGACTCAAGGCCCGTCTGAACAGCTCGCCCTTTCGCGACCTGTTCGAAGCGGGGTAGCCATTTTTCTTCATAAGCTCTCTTCATGACTTTCAAGGATCGGTTCAAAAACCAGCCCCTCGGAGGGCAGACTGCTACTGATTCGGTTGGGCAATCGAGGCTGTTTTGAGGGGTCGAAAGGACCGGAACAGAAGGGGTAGGATTCTCATAAACCCTGACGCAAAAATGAAGATAGAAAAATGAGAGTGCAGGGACTCGAACCCTGGACCTACGGCTTAAAAGGCCGTTGCTCTACCGACTGAGCTACACTCCCGTATGTGCCGCCGAGATGCACGACGCCCAGGACGGGCGGATCACCGGCATTGCTTGTACCGCCAGCGGCGGTCGCGGTCAAGCGTCGATCCGGCACAAAGCGGGCTGCCGGAGGACCCGACGCGGCGCCGCACGGGCCGCCCGGTGATTGCGGATCAAGCATTCGGCCAACGGCGCCCCGGCCGGTGGTCGCGTGGTCGCCGCTCACCGCCGACGCGGCAGGCGACTGAGCAACGTCAGCACCATCACGCCGAGCAGGACCGTCAGCGGGCCCTCGGTCCACGTCCACAACGCCGGCAGCCCCAGCACCGCATCCAGCCACGTCACGCCCAGGCCGCCGGCGATGGCGATGCCCGCGAACAGCCGCAGGGCCGGGCGATAGCGCGGCAGGTCGCTCGAAAACAGCCACAGGAAGCCGCCCATCATCGCGTACATCGCCGACAGCGTCCGCGTCAGGTAGCTCAGCAGCGGCGTGTACTCCAGCGGGCCCATCCCGATGCGCTCGTGGATCGCGGCCATCCACGCGAACGGGCAGAAGACGAACACCAGTGCACACAACCCGGCCAAGCCGGTCAGCCGGAGCAGCACGATCAGGAGCGTTCGGGCGGTCATATCGGCATCCCTTACTGGGCTCGCGGCTCCGGAGTGCCCACGGCCGGCCGCGAGAGCGGACACGGATCAGAACTCGGTCTCATACACGGCATAGGCCGTTCGCGTCAGGCCCAGGGCGGCATAGGCCTGCTGGGCGACGGCGTTGTTGTGCTCCACGTACAGCCGCAGGCCGCACGCGTCGGCGTCGTCGCGGGCGCGTCGCACGAGCTCGCCGTACAGGCGTCGCAGGAGCCCGCGCCGCCGGAATTCGGGCCGCACGTAGAGACTTTGGATCCACCAGAAGCAGCCATCCCGCCAGTCGGACCATTCGTAGGTGACCATCAGCGCGGCGACGACGCAATCGGTGGTCTGCGCGACCAGATAGAACCCCAGGTCCGGGCGATCCATCAGGCGGCGCACGCCGCGGCGAACCCGGTCCGCATCGAGGTCGCGATCCTCGGTCTCGCGGGCCATGGCGACGTTGAACGCGGCGATCGTCTCGGCATCGTCCGGCCGGGCCGTGCGGACCATCAGGTCCCCGGCCGTGTCAGCGGGCTTGGCGGGTCGGCTCACGTGCGGCTTACTCCTTTCGCGGCGCGGCCGGGCACGGTCCCGTGCCACGGCGGGCCGGCGGTCGCGGCTCAGGCCGCCTCGGTCGCCTCGGCCGCCTCGGCCGCATCGGGCAGCTCGGCCAGGGCGCGGTTCATGCGTTCGATGGCCTCGTCGATCTCGGCGGTGCTCTTGAAGCCGATGACGATCGCGCTGAGGCCCGGGCAACGCATCGCGAAGCGGATGCTCTTCTCGCGGTCCTCCGGGCTGGTGAAGGCGCCCTCGCCCATGATCTTCATGCCGATGACGCCGCGCTTCTTGGCGTGCAGGACCTTAAGCTGTTCGACGACGGCCGGCACGTGCGAGGCGTCGCTCTTGGCGTTCCACCGCTCGGCGGGCGTATCCATGTTCACGCCCTGCGGATTGATGCGGACCAGGTGCACGTCGACCCAGTCGATCTCGCCGGATCGCTTCAGGGCCGGCACGCTGTGGCACGACATGCCGTGGGCGCGGATGATCTTGCGGGCCTTGGCCTCTTCGAGGGCGTCGAGGACGCGCCGGCGCTCGTCGTCCCAGTCGTGGCGGACCACGCAATGCGTCAGCACGCTGTCGATGTACTCCACGCCCAGCTCGCGGCGGTAGCGGTCCAACACCTCGAGCGGCTTTTCCGGGTTGCCCGGCATCTTGGTCTGGATGAACAGCGTCTCGCGGGGCAGGCCCTTGATCGCCGCGGCGATCATCTCGTGGGTTCGGTACGACTCGGCCGTGTCGATGTACCGCACGCCGCGCTCGTAGCCGTAGCGGACCAAGCGGGTCAGGCCATCCTGGCCGAGGCTGCGCTGCACGCTGCCGCCGACGCTGCCGAAGCCCATCCCCAGCCGGCAGATCCGCAGGCCCGTCTTGCCCAGCTTGACCTGATCGACGGCCGTGGGCCTTTTTGCCGGTTCGGCGGCAAGGAGGCGATCACCGACGATCAGCGCCCCCGACACCACCGCCGTACTCTCAAGGAATCGTCGCCGTGTGATCCTCTGGTCTGTCATGGCTGTACCCTTTCCGCAATGGTTTGCCTTATTCGCGACCCACGCATTATAGCCGCCTGGGCCGTGTCGTGCCAGTCCCTGTCCATGCTCAACGGGCCCTCCGGTTGGCCATGGCTTGCAGGACCGACCGAGTCCTCGCGACCAGCCGGACGGTGAGCGGGGCGAGGATCGGAAGGCCCATGAATAGAGAAGCCGGTGCCGCCCCTTCGGGGGTGGTGGGCCGGGTGGCAGCCACTGAGCGCAGCGAAGTGGATGGGTCTTTGCAGGGGTGCGGGCAGCACTATCCACTTCACCCTTCGGGTTCAGTGGCTGCCACCCGACGGATTCACAGGCCCCCACCATCGTCATCCCGACCGCAGGGCCGGAGGCCCGGAGTGGAGGGACCCGTTCGAACAGCCCTTCCGCAAGGCACCCGACACGTGGCCGCAGCATACTCTCCAACGGGAGTGAACGTTGATCTCCAGCCACCCAGC
>DSDH01000068.1 GCA_011055475.1 Phycisphaerales bacterium
CTGAACCCAAGAGCAACCAGGACCAGGGGTCCGAGGCAACAGGTCGAAGCAAGGATCGCGGCCAGTCCGCCGGCGAACAATGCGCCGCGTCCTGCTTGTGGTTCGGTCTGGGTATCAGACATGCGCTTTTCCTTTGGGATTCTGTTCGGATAGCGTAACCTTATTACCGTACTTAAGTACGGAGTCAAGCGATATGCAGAAAAAACTCGAGAATCTGACCATCGGTGCTTTTGCCGGCGCCGCCGGGGTCAACGTGGAGACTATTCGGTTCTATCAGCGCAAAGGACTGTTGCCCGAACCAGACAAGCCCTACGGGAGCATCCGCCGCTACGGCGAGGCGGATGTCACGCGGGTGCGTTTCGTGAAGTCGGCTCAGCGGCTCGGGTTCAGCCTTGAGGAAGTGGCTGAACTACTCGAGCTCGACGACGGTACGCACTGTGATGAAGCCCGCGAACAGGCCGAACGCAAACTGGCCGACGTGCGTACCAAACTTGACGACCTCCGCCGCATCGAGGCCACCTTGACCACCCTGGTCGAGCAGTGTTGCACCGCCAAGGGCGAGGTGCGCTGCCCTTTGATCGAGTCGTTGCAGCAGAGCTGAGTCAGTCGGGGGCGGGCAGTGATCTGAACAGATGGCGCGGCAGCCACCACAGGTAGAACACCATCCCGAACAACTCGACCAGCGACTGGAATACAACCACCACCACAGTGGTCTCCCAGCCGGCTGGTAACGCCAGCGCGAACGGCAGCACGACGAAGGAGTTGCGGGTGCCGAGGCTGAAGGCGAGCGTCCGGCCGGCATCCATCGGCAATCGCAGCCATCGGGTGAGGCCCAGTGCAATCAACGCGGCCACCAGCAGGAAGCCGACGAACACCGGCAACACCGTCAGCAAGACCGACCCCGCATCGAGCACCGTGCCGACCTGTGCACCAGCAATCAGGAACACCACCACGGCCAGCAAGGGCACCGGCCACCAGCCGAGACGGTCGCGCCAGACGGCCCGCTCCGCTTGGGCCTCGACCCAGCGCTCGGTCAGCGCTGCGGCCACCAGGGGCAATCCGATCAGTGCGAGTGCGGCGGGCAGCACCTCTTCGGTCCTGAGTGCGGCGCTGAAATCGGCCGCCGGCAACATCAGCCACAGGTAGACCGGCAACAGCAGCAGTTGCAGCAGCAGGTTGAGCGGTGTGACGGCGATGGCCCGCGCCGTGTTGCCGCGCCCGAGCTGGGTGAAGGTGATGAACCAGTCGGTGCAGGGCACCAGCAAGACTAGCAGCACGCCCAGATGCAGCGCCGGATCGTCCGGTAGCCATGGCAGAATCAGCCACACCACCAGCGGGATGAGCACGAAGTTGCCGAGCAGGATGGCCAGCACGAAGCGCCGGTCGCGAAAGGCGTCGTGCACGTGCAGCAGCGGTACCTGCACGAAGGTGGCGTAGAGCAGCGCCGCCAGCACCGGCCATAGCAGAGCCTCGAAGCGCGCCCCGACGTCTGGTCGCAGGCTGCCCAGTAACAGTCCGCCGACGATGGCGGTCAGGTAGATCCAGACCTGCTGGCGTTCAAGAGTCAGCCGGCTCATCAGCTAAGCCTGAAGTGGATGTCCGACACGGTCCGGGGGATCGAATCGTGTGTGGCGCACAACTGCATTTCTCCAGGCAAATGCCGCATTCTCCATTATCCGAATCGGGGCGGGTTCCTCCGCCTGCCGATGCTGAAAATCAACCGCTTGATTCGTCCGCGCGTAACCTGTTGATTCATAAAGCGCCTGAATCCGCCCTTTGCGGACTTCCGGCCACTTCATAAGTGCGAGGCCGGAGCGAGGAATACGCAGGAGAGAGTGAAAACGGGCGTTTTCGGGCGTCCTGGCGCTGGCGCGAAGTCCGCAGGAATCCGCACGAACCCGCACGAACCCGCACGAACCCGCACGAACCCGCACGAACCCGCACGAACCCGTGCAGGTACGCGGGACTTCAAGAAAAATGCCCAACTGCATACACAGTTGGGCATTGGTATTGGTGGAGGCGGCGGGAATCGAACCCGCGTCCGCGAGCCCTCTGCCCTTGGTACTACATGCTTAGTTTCGTCTTTGTTTTAACCCGACCTATCCCGACGAACATGGATAGGCAAGGCGAGCCCGGATTTGGATTTAACGGGTCGGCTCCAAGGCAGACCTCACCGCGATCCCATGTATATGACCTTTGTTCCACCCGCATGGGCACAGACGGGCAAAGGCAAGCGGCTAATTAGGCCGCGAGAGCGTAGTTGTCGTCGTTGGCAACTATTTACATACAGCAGTTGGATTTACGAGGCTACGCTGTCACCTCGGCATGCACCTCAGGTTTTGTAACCCACGTCGAAGCCGTGTCGCCCCCGTGGTTGATACCTAGGACAGTGTAACTGCCGGCAGGTTCCCTGTCATCCGGCGTGCGCGGGGAGGGCGTTTCCTTTATCATTTCGGCTCTTTTTCGATGCTTGCCGGACCTGGGGAATCATGCTCGTAATCACTGGAAGCGCGGCGCTCTCGGCGTTCCGCCGCACCCGCCTGCTGGAATCCATCCGCACCGTGGCGCCGGAGGTCCTGGACCTGACGGCGGCCTATGTCCATTTCGTGGATACCGACCGGGCCCTGTCCGAGGCGGAGCACTCGGTGCTGGAGCGCCTGCTGGACTACGGCGAGGCGCCGGCGGCGGCCCCGGCAGGCCAGCTCTGCCTGGTGATCCCGCGGCCGGGGACGATCTCGCCCTGGGCGAGCAAGGCCACCGACATCGCCCGTAATTGCGGGCTGGCGGCGGTGCACCGCATCGAGCGCGGCATTGCCTATTACCTGACCGGCGCCGTGGACGACGCGGCGCTCGGGCGCATCAACCCCCTTCTCCATGACCGCATGATCGAGCGGGTGTTCCATGACCTGGGTGAGGCGGAGCGTCTGTTCGTGCGCGAGGAGCCGCGGCCGTTGCGTACCGTGGATATCGCCAGCGACGCCCTGGCGGCGCTGGCGGTGGCCAACCGGGAGTTGGGCCTGGCGCTCTCCGACGAGGAGATCGAGTACCTGGCGGAGAACTATCAGCAGCTCGGGCGCAATCCCACCGATGTTGAGCTGATGATGTTCGCCAAGGCGAACTCGGAGCACTGCCGCCACAAGATCTTCAATGCCGACTGGATCATCGACGGCGAGCGTCAGCCCAAGTCGCTGTTCGCGATGATCCGCAACACCTATAACAAGTCGCCCAACGGCGTGCTGTCGGCCTACAAGGACAACGCCTCCATTGTGAAGGGCTCGCCGGCCAGCCGCTTCTTCCCGGACCCGGCCACCGGCGAGTACGACTACGTGGACGAGGACGTCCACATGCTGATGAAGGTGGAGACCCACAATCACCCGACGGCCATCTCGCCCTTCCCGGGCGCCGCCACCGGCGCGGGCGGGGAGATTCGCGACGAGGGCGCCACCGGCTCGGGCAGCAAGCCCAAGGCCGGGCTGTGCGGTTTCTCAGTCTCCAACCTGCGCATCCCGGGCTTCGAGCAGCCCTGGGAAACGGACCACGGCAAGCCGGCGCGTATCGCCTCGGCGCTGGAGATCATGCTGGAGGGCCCGATCGGGGCCGCCGCCTTCAACAACGAGTTCGGCCGGCCGAACATCGCCGGCTATTTCCGCAGCTTCGAGGAAAAGGTGCCGGGTCCCACCGGCGAGGAGATCCGCGGCTATCACAAGCCGATCATGCTCGCCGGCGGGGTGGGCAACATCCGCGGGACACACGTGGAGAAGCGTCGCCTGCCCGAGGGCACGCCCATCGTGGTGCTCGGCGGTCCGGCCATGCTGATCGGTCTGGGTGGCGGGGCGGCGTCGTCCATGGCCAGCGGCGAGAGTACCGAGGACCTCGATTTCGCCTCCGTGCAGCGCGGCAACCCCGAGATGCAGCGCCGCGCCCAGGAGGTGATCGACCGTTGCACCGCCATGGGTATCGACAGCCCGATCCTGTCCATCCATGACGTGGGCGCGGGCGGCCTGTCCAATGCCATCCCCGAGATCATCAATGACGCCGACCGCGGCGGGCGCTTCGAGCTGCGCACCGTGCCCTGCGACGAGCCCGGCATGTCGCCGATGGAGATCTGGTGCAACGAGGCCCAGGAACGCTACGTGCTGGCCATCGCCCCCGAGCGCCTGGAGGCCTTCGAGCGCCTGTGCGCGCGCGAGCGCTGGCCCTCTGCCTTGGTTGGCCAGACCAACCAGGAACAGGAGCTGCTGGTGGGCGATGCCCACTTCGAGAACAAGCCGGTGAACCTGCCGCTTGAGGTGCTGCTCGGCAAGGCGCCGAAGATGCTGCGCGACGTGCACCACCATCCCTTCCCGAAACCCGAGTTCGATACCTCGAAGGTCGACATCGCCGACGCGATCGAGCGTGTGCTGCGCCTGCCGTCGGTGGCCTCCAAGTCCTTCCTCATCACCATCGGTGACCGCACCGTCACCGGCATGGTCACGCGTGACCAGATGGTCGGACCCTGGCAGGTGCCGGTGGCCGACGTGGCCGTGACCTGCGCCGACTACAAGGGCCATGCCGGTGAGGCGATGGCCATGGGCGAACGCAGCCCGATCGCGCTGGTACACGCCCCGGCCTCTGGGCGCATGGCCCTGGGCGAGGCGCTCACCAACATCGCGGCCGCCGCCATCGGCGAGCTTTCCGACGTGCGCCTGTCGGCCAACTGGATGGCCGCCGCCGGTCACCCGGGCGAGGACGCCGCGCTGTTCGACACGGTGAAGACCATCGGCGAGGAAATCTGCCCGGCCCTCGGCCTGGCCATTCCCGTGGGCAAGGATTCGCTGTCCATGAAGACCGTCTGGGAGGAGGGCGGCCAGCAGCGCGCCGTCACCGGGCCGCTGTCGCTCATCATCTCGGCCTTTGCCCCGGTGACCGACGTGCGCCGCACGCTTACCCCGCAGCTGCGTACCGACGTCGGCGACAGCGACCTGATCCTTATCGATCTGGGCCGCGGCTCGCAGCGCATGGCGGGCTCCGCCCTCGCGCAGGTCTACAAGCAGGTGGGGCACCACGCCCCGGACCTCGACAGTCCCGAGGCCATGCGTGCCTTCTTCCGCGCCATCCAGGACCTCAACCGCGACGGTCTGCTGCTGGCCTATCACGACCGTTCCGACGGCGGCCTGCTGGCCACTGTCTGCGAGATGGCCTTTGCCGGGCACACGGGCGTGGATCTGCGCCTCGACGACCTGGGAGACGACCCGGTAGCCGCGCTATTCAACGAGGAGCTGGGTGCCGTGCTCCAGGTGCGCCATGCCGACCTCGACACCGTGCTGGAGACCCTGCACCAGAACGGCCTGGCCCATTACGCCCATGTGATCGGTGGCCTGAACAGCCACGACAAGCTGGTGGTGAGCCACGGCGGCCGGGTGATCTACGACAACACGCGAAACGCCCTGCAGCAGGCCTGGTGCGAAACCAGCTATCGCCTGCAGGCCCTGCGTGACAACGCCGACTGTGCCGCCCAGGAGTTCGAGCGCATCGCGCAGGCCGATCCGGGCCTGTCGCCCGTGCTCACCTTCGAACTCACCGAGGACGTGGCCGCGCCATTCATCAATACCGGTGTGCGTCCCCAGGTGGCGATCCTGCGCGAGCAGGGCGTGAACGGGCAGGTGGAGATGGCTGCGGCCTTTCACAGTGCGGGCTTCACCCCGGTGGACGTGCACATGTCGGACGTCATCGCCGGTACGGTGGACCTGGCCGAGTTCAAGGGCCTGGTCGCCTGCGGCGGTTTCTCCTACGGCGACGTGCTGGGGGCGGGCGGTGGCTGGGCCAAGTCCATCCTCTTCAATCCACAGGCACGCGATGCCTTCGAGGCCTTCTTCCAGCGCGGGGACAGCTTCGGTCTGGGCGTGTGCAACGGCTGCCAGGCCTTCTCCCAGCTGCGCGAGCTGATCCCGGGCGCCGGCCACTGGCCGCGCTTCATGCGCAATCGCTCCGAACAGTTCGAGGCGCGTCTGAGCCTGGTGGAGGTGCTGGAGAGCCCCTCCATCTTCCTCCAGGGCATGCAGGGCTCACGGCTGCCCATTGCCGTTGCCCATGGCGAGGGCCGCGCGGTATTCGATACCGGTTCACCGGCCGCTGCGCAGGAGGGGGGTCTGGTGTCGTTGCGCTACGTGGACAATCACGGCCAGCCCACCGAGCATTATCCGGAGAACCCCAACGGCTCGCCGGCGGGCATCACCGGCCTCACCACCGAGGACGGGCGCTTCACGATCATGATGCCGCACCCCGAGCGCGTGTTCCGCGCCGTGCAGTACTCCTGGCACCCAGTGGACTGGGGCGAGGAGGGCCCCTGGCTGCGCATGTTCCGCAACGCCCGGGTGTGGGTTGGCTAAGCCGCCGTCATCACCGCGGCCTGCCGCAACAAAAAGGCCCCTGACTCAGGTCAGGGGCCTTTTTGTTGCTGGCTGCCTCGAGGGCCGCCGGGCGGGTTGTTTCTTACCAGCCCAGTTCGCTCAGGTCCATGTTGTCGTCGCGGTAGGTGTCGCGCAGACGGGACTTGAGCGCCTTCTTCTCAAGGTATTCCTCGAGCGAGCGACGGGTGCGTGACCGGTCCTTCGACTTGTCGTCGCTGACGGCTTCCAGCGTGCTCGCGGTGTCGTCCATGTCATCCAGGAGCATCGATTCATTCACATTCGCCATGAACGGATCCTCGCCTGTTTCAGTCTGGTGAACGCGCGGATATATAC
>DSDH01000300.1 GCA_011055475.1 Phycisphaerales bacterium
CATGGATGCCCTGGCCGCCGACGGGGTCTTGTTCACCAACGCCTTCGTGACGACCAGCATCTGTTGCACGAGCCGGGCGTCGATCTTCACCGGCCAGCATGCGGTCCGCCACGGTATCTACAACTTTGGCACGCACTTCTCGCCCGAGCAATACGCCGAGACGTACATGGAGCAGCTTCGCCGGGCCGGCTACCGCGTGGGCTTCGCGGGCAAGTACGGCGTGGGCCCGGCCCGAGACCTGCCCGCCGATAAGCACGACTTCTGGCAGGGTTTTCCCGGCCAGGGCCGCTATGAGAACAAGGACGCCGACGGCAACTTCGAACACATGACCACGCGGATGGGCCGCTGGGCAAGCGAATTCATCGAAGGCTGCACGCCCGATCAGCCGTTTTGCCTGTCCGTAAGCTTCAAGGCCCCGCACTGCCAGGACGGTGACCCGCGACAGTTCATCTACGACCCGCGGTATGAGGACCTGTTCCAGGACGTGACGATCCCGCCACCTCCCGTCGGTTCGGACGAATACTGGAATCGCTTCCCGGCCTTCTTCCGGGAGAACAACGAGGGCCGCAAACGCTGGCAGATTCGCTTCAGCACACCCGAACTCTACCAGCGGATGGTCAAGGGATACTATCGCCTCGTCTACGGCGTGGACGTCGTCCTCGGCCGCATCCGCAATCAACTCAAGGAGCGGGGTTTGGCCGACAACACCGTCATCCTGCTCATGGGCGATAACGGCTTTTTCCTCGGCGAGCACGGCCTGGCGGGCAAGTGGTACCCCTACGAGGAATCCATCCGCGTGCCGCTGATCGTGTGCGACCCACGTTTGCCGCAGCGCGTGCGAGGGCGTCGTTGCGCCGACTGGGCCCTGAACATCGACCTGGCCCCGACGATCCTTTCGATGGCGGGCCTGCCGGTTCCCCAACGCATGCAGGGGGCGGACCTGTCGCCCCTGCTGGCCGGCCATGATGGGCCGCGGCGCGACGCGTTCTACTACGACCACCGTTTGGGCATTCCCACGATCCGCAAGTGCGAGGCCCTGGTGACGCCGCGCTACAAATACATCCGCTACACCGAGCCGGACCCGCCCTACGAGGAGTTGTTCGACCTGCGGACCGACCCGCACGAGGTGAACAACCTGGCCGGCCGGACCGAGCACGGCGACCGGCTGGCTGCGATGCGACGCCGCTGTGACGCGATGCGACAAGAGGCGACCTGACGCCGTCAGAGCATCTCCTCGATCGCCAGGGCCAGCGCGTAGTCGGGCGTCTTGTGAAGGGCCGGCGCCTGGCGATAGGCGCCGATGATCGAGCGATCCGGAAACGCGCCGCACCGACCGATCAGTTCGGCCGCGAGGGCCTGCAAACGCGGCGCGTCCATGTCGGGCTCGGCCAGCGATCGCGCGGCCTGCCGCAACCGCTCGAACTCCGCCGTCGCGTTGTACCAGTCCAACTCCAGCTCGAGCCGCGCCGCCAGCGGCGAATGGATGGGCTCCAGCGTATACTGAAAGCCGATGGGGTTGTACATCTCCAGCCGCTCATGCAAAAAGGCCAGGGCCGCATCGAGATAGGCCGCGTAGCGCTCCGAGTCGAAGTCCGTCCAGCCCGCCGCGGCCAGTGCCCCGTGCAAATGCCGTGCGATCCGTTCGCGCAAGACCTTCTCGTGAGCGGTCAGACGCTCGTACAACGCCTCGTAATAGGCCCGCAACAGCACACCCGCGTCAGTCATGGCTCGTTCCATCGTGAGGCCACACCCAGCCTTCAAGTCCTCCGAGCCGCCGGGCCACCGCCACCCTCCCGGGCAATCGAAGGGCCCTATGGCGTCTGCCCCGTATTGGCGTCGAAGACCTCGCCTCCGGCGCCGCGGGCCTGTAGTGTCAGCCCGAACACACGGATGCCCAGCATGCGGTTGTCGCGGCTGGGCGGCTGGACCTTCTGGGGGACCCAGCCCTCACATCGGACTTCCACGATGGCCGTCGGCTCATCGCCCGCGCGGAACGCCGCGCGAATCGGCCCATCCCCCGTGCGCAGCGGCACAAGGCGCCGGCCCTGGTAATACAGACCCGCCTCTTCACCGGTCGCGTGTGCGGGCACCTGGGCCTCGATTGTCAGCGTATAATCGGTGTTTGGCCGCACGGGCAACACCAGGCTCGATGTCGCGGCGGTCCACCGGGCCGAAGCGCGGGCGTCCTTGCCGCGGTCCGGTTCGGGACCGTGAAACCCGCGAAGGTAACGGCCGTCTCCCTCCGCGCCGACATCGATGCGGTAGTGCATCCGCGCCGCCTCGGTCCACGCGATAGGATCGGCTTCGTTGGCCAGCCGTTGCGTTCGCCGGCCCGCCTGGTTGTCCACGCGGAATCCATCCTCGGCCTGGTTGCCGATCAGAATGGCGCTGCGCACGTCCTTGCCGATGCGGACGTGCAAATCGCCATGGCCGAAGGTATTGCCCTGGCAGATCGCCTTGCCGGCCTGCAGATCAAGCGCCGGCGAGCCGCGCTGCGCGTTGTCCCAGTGCACGAAGTGACAGGCGTTGGCGGTGAACTGCGAGCGCGGCGCACGGGCCAACACGCACCGATCGATGGGCCCCCAAAACGAGCAGTTGGTCAGGCTCACCTTGGTCGCCGCGCCCTCGGCGATCTCCACGCACACCGAGTCCTCACTGCTCCACCGGCCCACCAACTCGCCGTTGGTGATGAGAATCCCCGGCGGCTGGCCCTGCTCGACGAGCACCGCCCGGCGGCAGGAATCGGCGCCGATACCCAGGAAGTTGCCGTTGCACGCCCCACGCTCGGACTGCGAAAACTTGTAGCCCACGCCGTAGCCGAAGCAGAACGTGTTGAGCACGTAGTGCCAGTCCGTGCGGGCGAACTCGAACGCCACGCCGTTGATGTTGATCCACTTGCAGTATGGATCATCCGCCTGGTAGCGCACGCCGAACGGCCAGAAGTGACAATTCTCCAGCCGCCCGATATCGTAGCATTCGTCCACGTAGAACCCGCGCCAAATGGGATACCCATACACGTTGCGGACCAGTTGACGCCCGGCCCGTTCAAAGCGGATGCCCTCGTAGGGATTGATCAGGCAGCAGTCGAGGATGGCCATGTTGTCGTATCCCCGGCCGAGGATGCATGGCGGATACGGCACGGGCGGCACATCGGACTGCTTCCATTCCGGGTAGGTAACAATGAGCCCCTTAACCGTGGCCATGTTGCCGCCCAGGCGGATAAACGGCTTGCCGTCGGGCTCGCCCCGCCCGGCATAGGCCAGCAGGACCGAGCCGTGCAGATCGGGCCGCCCATCGTGACGGTTCGTCGGGGGCGCGGTGAACGTGCCCGACAGCGTCACGCCGCCGGGGACGACGAGGTTGCCGCGGACGGCGAACCGCCCCGCGGGGACGTGCACGATCCCGCCGCCGGCGGCTCCGGCCTCGTCCAGGGCCTTCTGAAACGCGGCCGTGCAGTCCGTCTTGCCATCGGCCACCGCCCCGGCGTCAACAACATCCCAGTCCGCGAATGTGATCCCCGTGGAAAGAACGAACAGTGTGAGAATGATCCATTTGGACATGGGCCCCTCCAGGACAGGATTCTCTCGTGATCGCGTTACGTCTGGTCGTCGGTGACGCGGACGGACACGTTTTTGCGGTAGACAACCGGCTCATCGCCGGTGGGCGGCTCGGGTGCCTGATCGGCGGCGCGGTCCATCGCCGAGGCGGCCAGAAACAGACGCACCGCATAGAAAATGATGCTCAGCCCGACGAAGAAGAACACCCCCGCCGCCAGATAGGCGAATAGCTCCGGCAGGGCGAAGATCAGCATCCCAAAGCCGATCAGCAGCATCCCCACGATGAAGACCGTCGCCGCCAGCCCCCGCGTGGCCTGCGACAACTGGCGTGTATGGAATCGTAAGACCATGATAAACCCTCGGGTGATCTGTACTCACTGTATCGGGCCCGACGCCGATGGGCAAGAAAAAAGCGGGCCCCGGCACACCTGGTGGTCCGGGGTCCGCCTGTAAGATGGCACCGCCACCGCCGGGCGGGCCTACATCGGAGGCATGCCGCCGCCGGGACCGGCGGGCGATTCCTTCTTCTCCGGGATCTCACAGACCATGGCGTCCGTGGTCAGCAGCAACGACGCGATCGAAGCGCCGTTCTGCAGGGCGATCCGCTCGACCTTGGTCGGCACGATCACGCCGAACTTGACCATGTCGCCGTATTCCTTGCGCAGGGCGTCGTACCCGAAGTTGGGGTCCTTGTTCTCCATAACCCGCTGGGCGACGATCGAACCGTCCAGCCCGGCGTTGGCCGCGATCTGCTTGATCGGAGCCATCACGGCCCGACGGACGATGTCCACGCCGATGCCCTCATCGCCCTCACACTTGACCTTGTCCAGGGCGCCGAGGACCTTGAGCGAGGAGACCCCGCCACCCGGCAGGATGCCCTCTTCCACGGCTGCCCGGCACGCGTGCAGGGCGTCCTCGACGCGGGCCTTCTTCTCCTTGACCTCGGCCTCGGTGGCGGCGCCGACCTTGACCACGGCCACCCCGCCGCTGAGCTTGGCCAGCCGCTCCTGGAGCTTCTCGATGTCGTAGTCGCTGGTGCTGTTCTCGATCTCCGCCTTGATCTGCTCGATGCGACCCTTGATGTCGGCGCTCTTGCCGGCGCCCTCGATGATCGTGGTGGTGTCCTTGTCGATGCGGACCTGCTTGGCCTGACCCAGGTGAGCGGCCTCGACCTTCTCCAGCGGAATGCCCAGATCCTCGAAGATGGCCGTTCCGCCCGTCAGCAGGGCGATATCCTGCAACAGGGCCTTCCGCCGGTCGCCGAAGCCCGGCGCCTTGACCGCGCAGCACTGCAACACGCCGCGCAGCTTGTTGATGACCAGCGTGGCCAGCGCCTCGCCCTCGATATCCTCGGCGATAATCAGCAGCGGCCGGCCCTTCTTGGCGGCCAGCTCAAGCACCGGCACCAGGCTCTTGACCGAGCTGATCTTCTTTTCGTGGATCAGGATGAAGGGCTTCTCCAGCTCGACGGTCATGGTCTCCGGATGCGTCACGAAGTGCGGGCTCAGGTAGCCGCGATCAAACTGCATCCCCTCGACCAGCTCGACCACCGTCTCCAACGACTGGCCTTCCTCGACGGTGATGACCCCGTCCTTGCCGACCTTGTCCATGGCCTGCGCCAGGGTCTTGCCGATTTCGGCGTCCTGGTTCGCCGAACAGGTGGCCACCTGCTCGATCTGCTTGCCGCTCGTGACGGGTGTGCTTATCTTGGCCAGGGCCTCGACCAGGGCGGCCACGGCCTTGTCGATGCCGCGCTTGACCTGCATCGCGTTGGCCCCGGCGGTGATGTTCTTGAGCCCCTCCTCGAAGATCGACTCGGCCAGAATCGTCGCCGTCGTCGTCCCATCACCGGCGACGTTGCTGGTCTTCGAGGCGACTTCCTTGACCATCTGGGCGCCCATGTTCTCGTGCGGGTCCTCCAGCTCGATCTCCTTGGCCACGGTCACGCCGTCCTTCGTGACGGTCGGCGAGCCGAACGACTTCTCCAGCACCACGTTCCGTCCGCACGGGCCCAGCGTGATCTTGACCGCCCGGGCCAGCTTGTTGACCCCGGTACGAATCGCGGCGCGTGCGTCGGTATCGAATACAATCTTCTTTGCTGCCATCGTTGTCTCCTATGCTTGGAACAGGTCGCCGTCCTCCGCGGAAGCGACGTATCCGCCCTGACTCGTTCAGTCCTCGATGATCGCCATCACGTCCGATTCGTCCATGATCAGGTATTCCTTGTCGCCGATCTTGACCTCCGTGCCGGCGTAGCTCGAAAACAGCACCTCGTCGCCCTTCTTGAGCTGCATCGTGCTTCGCGTGCCGTCGTCGAGCACGCGCCCGTCGCCGACGCTGACGATCTTGCCCCGTCGGGGCTTCTCCTTCGCCGAATCGGGCAGGACGATCCCGCCGGGGGTCTTCTCATCGGCCTCGTGGCGCTGCACAATGACCTTGTCACCCAATGGTCGGATGTTCATCTTACCTTTGCTCCTTTCCAAAACCTTCGCCTACCGTATATCCGCCGTCCAAATACGATTTCCAGGGCCGACAACCGACCCCGGCCGGAAAACACGTTGACCACTTGCGTTTTTAGCAAACCCTGTGCCACAGACCTCGCGGCACTGGCGGCAGCGAGCTAACCCGATAATATACAGGCACTTGCAGACTCCGACACGTCACCGGCGACTTACTGGCAAAATTGCAGCCGGTCCACCGGGACCTGCCAGCCTGGCAGGCCGGGCCGATGAGGTGGCGATTCCCCCTGGTCCGGCGGCGCCTGGCTGGTACAATACGAGAAGTGCTCAACGCATCCAAGAGAATAGTGCTTTGGGAAAGGAACCGGGGATGAACAACATGGCAAGGCGGTGTGGTGTGTTTGGATTGGCGATTATCGCGGCGGGGCTGGTGGTCATCGGGGCGCAACCGGGCGAGCCCAAGAAGGTCGATCCCGGTCCGATCGGCGGACCGCCCTCGGATGCGATCGTGCTCTTCGACGGCAAGGACGCCTCGGCGTGGCGACGCGGCGACGGCAGCCCCATCCAGTGGAAGGTCGCCGACGGCGCGATGCAGGTCAACGGCACGGGCAATATCTTCACGCGGCAGGAGTTCGGCGACTGCCAGTTGCACGTGGAATGGGCCGCCCCGGCCGAGGTCAAAGGCAACGGC
>DSDH01000215.1 GCA_011055475.1 Phycisphaerales bacterium
AAGGTCCGCAACCCCCCCAGCGATACCTGCCTGATGCGGTTGGAAGAGGTTTTGGGGGTCGAGCCGGGCCTGTTTCGGCACATGGCCCACCTGGAGCGGATGCCGGCGGACATTCGGGGCAGCTATGAGGCGGTTCAGGCCGAAAACGCCAAGTTTCGGCAGGTGCTTCGCAAGTTGCTAGAGGATAAGGCGGCCGGCGAGCAAATCAGCGGGCTGCTGGACGATGTGCGGCTCGATGCCCCGCGGGAGACGGTGACGGCGGGCCGTCTCGTACCGGTCATTAACCGGGCCTCGGCGGGCGACTTCATGGACTTCGATGACCTGGGCTACCCCGTGGGTTTCGCGGATGATTACGTTCGCTGCCCGGACCTGCACGATCCGAACGCCTTCGCGGTGCGGGTCACGGGCGATTCGATGGAGCCGAAGTTCCGGGAGGGGGACATCGTCATCTTCTCGCCCGCGGCGGATGTGGCCAGCGGGGACGATTGCTTTGTGCGGTTGACGGGGCCCCACGAGAGCACGTTCAAGCGGGTGTACTTCGAGCCTGATGGCCAAGTCCGTCTGCAGCCACGCAACCAGAAGTACCCCCCGATCACGGTCGATCCCAAACGGGTCAACGGGATGTA
The DNA here is from genome assembly GCA_011055475.1 of Phycisphaerales bacterium. Taxonomy (GTDB): domain Bacteria; phylum Planctomycetota; class Phycisphaerae; order Sedimentisphaerales; family Anaerohalosphaeraceae; genus DSDH01. Next base: position 627 of record DSDH01000215.1, read on the forward strand.
TCGGGCGGTCCTGCGATATGAGCAGCTCTGACCGGTCCGCGACGGGCCATTTTGCGCGGTTCGCGGAATGGGCCGCCCTGGAGGGCATCGGAGGGGGGAAATGCTCCAGGTTTCGAGGGCGAGGGCCCTGCGGATTCCAGATTTCAGGCCTTAGCATTCCGAGTTCCCTGTTTTGGATCTGTTAGCTCCTATTTTGGGCCCACGCTAACGACTTCTGGATTCCCAGGCATCTCCGGTACCCCCGGCCGCCGATGTGCGTCGATGCTCCACGGCGTGGTCGGGATTTCTCCACGCAGGACCGCCGGGAATGTGGGTTTTTGGCTGGAAGTGTTGGTCCGGCCCGCTATAATCCTGCTTCCGATTGGAACCGGTCTCGGCGCGGGGGCTGCGAGGGGGGCCTGCGCCGGTCAGTGGAGCCTCGATCCGCGGTTCCCGGCGTGTGGATCGGTCCGGGGTGGCTTCCACTGACGGATATGGCGGATGGCAGGCCCTGCACAGGGAAGGACCATGGCGATGCGGAGCACAATTCAAGTGGTCGTGGCCGCGATAGCGGTGTGGGCGCCGATGGCCCATGGGCAGGATGAGTTGATTTCGGCGTTCGCGGGGCAGGACCTTCACGTGTCGGGTGGGACGCTGACGATGTCGCGCCAGGAGGGTCCCCATGGGCGACACACACTCATCTTCGAGGACGGTGTGAACATCTCGATCGGCTCGAATGCCATGTCGGCCCAGCGGGCCGTGGTCTGGATCGAGCCGCAGCGCCGCGAGCACCGCGGACGGACAGTGGTGAGCCACCGGGTGGTGGTGTACCTTCGCGAACAGGTATGGGCCCAGCGGGGGCCGACGGGATTGACCAGCGGCCTGGACACGGTGGTGGTGGACCAGGGCGAGGCGCTGGCGGCCGCGTTTGAGGTGACCGGCGAGTTGTTCGTCACGGCGCTGCGGCGGCGCGAGGTGTCGCCGGCCGAGACGGATGCGCATCCCCTCGTGGCCGAGGCGACGTCGGCGACGGCGCCGTTGCGCAGCGAGCCGGAGATTCCCGCAACGGCCCAGGTGCCGACGTTTCCGCCGCCCGTGGGGCCGGCGCCGACGGGGCCGCGGGTGGCCCGGCCTTGGCGGATCAGCGATTTGGTGCAACCCTCCGAGCCGCCGGGGCCCGGTGAGCCCGTCGCGCCCACGCCGGCGCCGGGCGAAACCTACGAATATCCGGTGAACTTCGTGGATTTGTGGAAACCGGCGCCCACGATCGAGAGTACGGTCCTTGAGGACGGCTCGCGGGTGACGACGGTGATCGGCCGGTTTTACCTGTGGCAGCAGCGGGACGAGGCCGGCGCGATCCTCGAGTTTCAGGCGGATAGCGCAGTGGTGTTTCACGGGGGCAAGGGCTTCGGCCCGACCGAGGACCACGGCTCCACGGGCATCTTCGCCAGCGGCAACGTGGACGCCGTGTACCTGAAGGGGAATATCGTGATGACGGAGGGTCGGCGGACCATCCGGGCGGACGAGATTTATTATGACTTCGGGGCCAATCAGGCCCTGGCGGTCCAGGCGGAGATGCGGACGTTTGATGAGCAGCGGGGGCTGCCTATCTACATCCGGGCCGAGCAACTGCGGCAGGTGTCGCAGACGGTCTTCGAGGCGGAGAACATCACGCTGACGACGAGCGAATTCTATCTGCCGCAGGTGTCGCTGACCGCCGGCCGACTCGTGTTGACGGACCGGACCAACGTCGATGCGCGGGTGCGCGGCGGCACGCGCAAGAGCAGCTACGACGGCGTGCTGCACGACGTGGGGGTTCGCGTGGGCGAGACCCAGGTGTTTGCCTGGCCAAGGATCCGCACGAACTTCGAGCGGCCGGACACGGCCCTTCGCCGCGTGCGGATCGGGAACGATTCGGACCTCGGGTTCGCCGTGGAGACGCGGTGGTACCTGGCGCGGCTGCTGGGCCGCGTCGAGCCGGAGGGCGTGGATAGCACGTTTGCCCTGGACTTTTACAGCGAACGGGGCATCGGATCGGGTGCGGAGATCGAATACGAAGGCAATGACTACTACGGGACGTTGCTCGGGTATATCATGGGCGACCGGGGGGAGGACGACCTGGGCCGGATCACCTCCCGCAAGAACCGGGATCCGCACGAGGATATCCGGGGGCGGTTCCGGTTGCAGCATCGCCAATACCTGCCCCACGATTGGCAGGCCACGGTGGAGATGAGCTACCTGTCGGATGAACACTTCCTGGAGGCGATGTACCCCAGCGAGTTCAACGTGGGCAAGGAGCAGGAGACGCTCGTTCACCTCAAGCGGATCACGGATAACTGGGGCTTTTCCTTCCTGACCAAGTGGCGGCTGAACGACTTCCAGCGCACCACGGAGGAGTTGCCGGGTGTGGAGTTTCACGTCAAAGGGCAATCCTTCTGGGACCATCAACTGACGTACTACGGCGACACGCAGGTGAGCCGACTGCGGGAGCGGTTGCCGTGGCATTCGACGGACACGACGACCCGCGAGCAGTTCTATTCCTTTGCGTCGAGCCGGCACGAGGTGGATTGGCCGTTGCGGCTGGAGGCGTACAAGATCGTGCCCTACGTGGCCACGACGTATGCCTACGAGGACGGCCAGTACGGTTTCCGGCGGACCCTGGACGGGGGCCTGACGCCGGCCGAGAAGGACCTCTGGCTCAACGAGGCCGGCATCCGGGTGGCCACGATGTTCTGGAAGGCCAACCAGTTCGTGCGATCCCGCTTCTGGGACCTGAACGGCATCCGCCACATCATTCGGCCGCACTTCGAGGCGGTGACGTTTGACGCCGGCCATCGCGCCGGCGACATGCGGGACATGATGAACGTCGGGCTGTCGCAGCGCTGGCAGACCCGCCGCGGTGAGAAGGACAAGCTCCGCAGCCTGGACTGGATGCGGCTGGACGTGGATGCGACGTTCGTGCGAAATCCGGACGAACCCGCCGCGGGCCCGGCGAAGTTCATGTGGAACGACCCGGCGATTCCGATGCTGGTGCGGCGGAATATGTGGCAGTACGGCCTGGTGCGCGACTCGGTGAACGTGGACTACGAGTGGCGGATCAGCGACACGATGACCGTATTGAGCGACCTGAACTACGATATCCGCGCCGGCACGGTCCAGCAGTTCGACATGGGGCTGGCCCGATACGTGTACCCCAACCTGAGCTATTACGTGGGCAATCGATATCTCAAGCCCGTGGTCATCAACTGGCCCGCGGACGGGGTTTATGAGCAAGGCTCGAACGCCCTGGTGGCGGCGGTGACGTATCAATTGAACGAGCGGTACACGGCCACGCTCAGCCAGGAGTATAATTTCGATTTCGGCAAGGGCGTCCGCAGTGACCTGACGCTGCTGCGGCGGTACCATCGGTTGTACTATGGACTGACGATCTCCCTGGACCAGAGCCGGGACCGGCAGTCGGTCATGGTCAGCATCTGGCCCGAAGGGGTCAAGGAGCTGGCTTTGGGCTCGCGCAAATACGTGGGCATCACGGGGCCGCTGTTGGAAGAGTAACGGGGAGCCGGGAACGCGGGCGTCCGCGAACCGGACTTTCGAAATGAGAACACGGGACGAATACGGGAGTCAACGCGATGGCATTGGTGAACACGAAAAAAATGTTTGAGATGGCCTACCGGAACGGCTACGCCGTGGGGGCCTTCAACGTGAACAACATGGAGATCACGCAGGGCATCGTCGCCGCGATCGCCGAGGAGAAGGCGCCGCTGATCCTGCAGATCAGCCGCGGCGCCCGGGAGTATGCGTCGATCAGCTACCTGCGGGCGATCATCGACGTGGCGGTCGAAGAGAATCCCGACATCCCCATCGCGATCAACCTGGACCACGGTGACACGTTCGAGATCTGCAAGCAGTGCGTGGAGGACGGGTTCACCTCGGTGATGATCGACGGCTCGCACCATCCCTTCGAGGAGAATATCCGGCTGACCAAACAGGTCGTGGACTACGCCCACGAGCACGACGTGGTGGTGGAGGCCGAGCTGGGCCAGTTGGGCGGCATCGAAGAGGACGTGGTGGGCGTCGACGACGTCGCGGCGCACCTGACCGATCCCGACCAGGCGGTGGAGTTCATTGAGCGGACCGGCGTGGATTCGCTGGCGGTGGCGATCGGGACGAGCCACGGGGCGTATAAGTTCAAGAGCGAGCCGAAGCTGGCGTTCCACGTCATCGAGGCGATCCAGAAGCGGGTGCCGGGGTTCCCGCTGGTGATGCACGGCTCCAGCAGCGTGCTCAAGGAGTTCAAGGATCTGATCAACAAGTACGGCGGCCAGATGCCCGACGCGATGGGCGTGCCGGAGGAGGCGGTCAGCAAGGCCGCGAAGATGGCGATCTGCAAGGTGAATATCGACACCGACTTGCGGATGGCGCTGACGGCCAAGATCCGGCAGGTGTTCGCCGAGAAGCCGGCCGAGTTCGACCCGCGCAAGTACCTGGGGCCGGGGCGTGAGGCGATCCGCCAGATGGTCAAGCACAAGCTGCACGTCCTGGGCTGTGCGGGCAAGGCGGCCGAATGCCTGTAAACCGCTCGTGGGAGACCCGTGATGAGTCGCCCCGGGCGGGCCGGAATTCGGTCCGGGGCCGGCGGGCAGACATCGGTCCAGTGTTTATGTGCGGGATGGCGTGCGTACGATGGGAATGAAAGCCAAACGAAGCGTCTTCGCGGTCGCGGGCTTGTTGGTCCCGGCGATCCTCGCGGCGGGGCTGCTGTTCGGTCCGGGCTGTGAGCCGCGCGAGGACCACCAGACCGGCCCTTCGGCTCCGCCGACCGCCGAACAACGGGCGGAACGAACGGTGCCGTCCGATCCTCAGGCGGCGCGGGCGGCGCGTGTCTGCGCCATGATCGAAGAAGGCCGCTTCGACGCGGCGCGGCAGGCCCTGGCGAACGCCTCCGAGCCGTTGGACGGGCCACTGGCGCAAGCCGCGGCTCTGTTGGAGGCGCAGGATCGCGTCGCGGAGCAGCGGCAGGCCTTTCGTGATAAGACCCTCCAGGAAGAGCTCGCCGAGCTGGACCGGCTCCGCACCGAGATCGGGACCGAGCCGATGGACGTCAACGATCTCGGCGAGGTGATCGGCGTCGTCATCAAGGCCCGCGAGCACGCCGACGAGGCGGGGGCGGCCCAGATCCTCCAGGATTCGTTCGTGCAGCGGGTCATCGAGGCGGCCCGGCGTCACGGCGATCGGCTCGACGCCGAGGGACGCTGGGTCGATGCCTATGCCCAGTGTTACTATTGGCTCAACGCCCTGGACGAGGACGACCCCGAGTACAAGGCGCGGACCGAGGCGCTGATCGAGAAGGCCGGCGTGGAGATGGCCCTGAAGGACGACAGTTGCGGCGACACCAGCGTGGATCGCCACGAGGGGATCCGCCCCGTCATGTTTCAGCGCGCCGTCGATGCGCTGGACTTCCAGTACGTCACCGAGCCGGACTTCGGGGCGATGGCGCGGCAGGCCCTGGCCCGGTGCCGGATTCTCAGCGAGGTGCTGCGCCGCAGCCGGGACACGCTGGCCTTTCACGTGGACGACCCCGAGGCTCACGAGCGGTGGCTGGCGGGCATCGACACGTTCGAGGCCGAACTCGGCGATTCCGCGCGCAGTGTGAGCAAGCAGAAGTTGCTGCTGGTCTTCGATGAGGTGCTGGCGCTCAACGCCGTGACCCTGGGATTGCCCCGCGAGATCGTGGTGGCGCAATTCGCCGAGGCCGCGTTGGCGGCGCTGGACCCGTTCACCATGCTGGTCTGGCCGTGGAACGTGCGGGACTTCGAGAAGAACATGAAGCAGGAGTTCTATGGCATCGGCGTGGAGATTTCCAAGGCGACGGGCGTGCTGAAGGTGTCGAGCCTCCTGCCGGACACGCCGGCGTATCGGTCGGGCCTGGACGCGGACGACATCATCCTGGCGGTGGACGGCGAGCCCACGGACAAGATGACGATCTTCTGCGCGGTCAGCAAGATCACCGGACCCAAGGGGACGACCGTGACGCTGACGGTCAAGCACGCCGTGACCGGCGAGGTGGAGGACATTAC
>DSDH01000314.1 GCA_011055475.1 Phycisphaerales bacterium
GTATGTGGCCGGCGTTTTTCTGCGCCGACGAACCCCTTGGCGTGGGCTCCCGGGGAAGGTAGACTACCTTTCACCAGAGACACCACAGGGGCGAACCGATGCAAGCGATACAACCGGCTTATGGCTTGATCTTCGACGTCGATGGCGTGATCGCCGACACCGAGGGCGCCAACGCGCGGGCCTCGATCGCCATGTTCGCCGAAGTGTTCGGCCTGACCGGCGTGGTCCGCGAGGATTTCGAGGCGGGACTGGGCCGTGGGGCCGCCGCCTACGTGCGAGCCGCCGCCGAGCGTCACGGGCTGGAACTGACCGACGAGCAGGTCGAGCGGGCCACGGCCCGTCGGCAGGAGAACTTCCTGGCCCTGCTGGAGCGGGAGCCGCTGGGCCCGTTTCCGGGCGTCCTGGAATTGATGAGTGCCGCGTTGGACGCCGAGGACTTCGCCGTCGCGATCGCCACATCGGGCACCCGGGCCAAGTCCGAGGCCGTTCTCAAGAGCGCCCGCGTGCCCTATGAACGCATGACCTGCGTGACCGGCAGCGACGTGATCCGCAAGAAGCCGGCGCCGGACCTGTTCGAGACGGCCGCCCGGCGGTGCGGTCTGCCGCCCAGCCGCTGCGCCGTGATCGAGGACGCTCCCGACGGCATCGAGGCCGCCCGGGCCGCGGGCGCCGCCTGCATCGCCGTGACCAACTCGACCACGGCCGAACGGCTGGCCCGGGCCGATCGCATTGCGGCCTCCCTGGCCGAAGTGAGCCTCGACGAGATCCGCGCCCTGATTGACGCGCGAAGATAGCAAGAACGCCATCCAAGGGGGCTTTGCGGCTCGATGGACCCTGGGGAATTCTTGTTCCGCATTCCACCAAACCAGCAGACGTTCTTCTTTGCGGTTCGTAGAGACGTCTGCGGTCCTGGCTCTCGGCGTTCACGCGTTTGCCAAAGGGCGAATTTTCGCTTGACAAACCTGTGGAATGACGCCTAAGCTGCAGACCGTGTGGGGGGCACGGAGGACGCGGTGGAGTGAGACGCGGAGGTGGCTACTGTCCTGTGACCGGTGGGGAATTCGTCGGTCTCCGCCAGAGGTCAAGTCGACGACGCGGGCCCGGTGGGCCCAGACGGGGGGACAAGTCGTGTCTGTTTTTCCTCGGAGGGAGATTTCTATCTCCTGACAATTGCGCCGTTTTTGCATCCTTGCCCTTGGTGGTTGAGCGGGGCACGGCCCATCAATCCTGCCTTCGAGAGGTGGCAGTCCGCGCCCCTCGAGGCACGTCTCTCGTGCGCACCAAATGCAACAACGTTGTTGTCGGGGGAGAAAGGAGGTGTCGATCGGGTTGAGTACACGGTTTCCGGTGCGTAGGAGCATGGCTAATCGCCGGACCGAGGCGGGTGGACAGACACAATTCTTTTTCCGGAGGATGTCAAAATGAGAAAATTACTGATTGGAATGATTCTGCTGGGGACGGGCTTGAGCGGCGTGGGCTTGGCCGAGCGCGGGGTCGTGTACGAAATATGGCAAGACTTGCGCAACGTGGACGTCGGCGAACCGTTCTTCGCGCCCCTGTACGAGAGTCCGAAGTTTCCCTTCGACCCAGATCAATCCTACATTCTGAACCGGTTTGAGGGACTTCGCAACTGGGCGGACCATTATGCCTCGCGGCTGTATGGTTACGTGACCATTCCACGAACGGGGGTCTACCACTTCTACGTGGCCAGCGACGATCAAAGCGAATTATGGCTCAGCGTGGAGGGTTGGCCGGACCAGGTGGTGCGGGTTGCGTATATTGATACCTACAATGCCACGACGGGCCCGCCTGACTGGACGGAGTTCGCCAGTCAGAAGTCCGCCGGCTTCGCCTTGGAAGAAGGGCAGGTGGTTTACGTGGAGGGCCTGCAGCGTGAATGGGAGGGCTCGGACCACTTCTATGTCGGCTGGGAAGGACCCGGCATGCCCGTGGTTACGATATCGGATGTCTACACCCATACGGCCCACCCCCGGGGCGCGACTCCTCTTGTGCCCGAGCACGGCGAAACACTGGTCCCGATTGACACCCCATTGACGTGGGACGCCCCGGCGGATGTCAACGATCTGGCCACGTACACGGTGTACTTCGGGGAGGACCCCAATGCCCTGACCATGCCGCTGCTGGTGGCGGACCTCACGGAGCGGACGGCCGATCCGGGACTGCTGGAGAAAGGGACAACGTACTACTGGCGCGTCGAGGTCACCCATTCGAACTACGGCGATCCGTTTACGGTGAGGGGTAACATCTGGCAGTTCACAACCATTTCCCCGGTGCCCGTGATTGTGGGTGAGCCCCAGGATCTATTCATCAGGCCCGGCGAGACCGCGGTATTTGCGGTCAGTGCAACCTCGGACGTGGAGATGACGTACCAGTGGTACCAGCAGGGCGTCGGGCCGATTGAGGGAGCGACGACGGACACGTTGACCCTTGAGGACGTGCAGGCCGAGGGGCAGTTCTATTGCGAAATCAGCAACGACGGCGGCACGACAACGTCTCGCACGGCTGCATTGCGGCTAAAACGACTGATCGCCCATTGGCCGTTGGACGGCGATGTCCTGGCCAAGGACGGCCTGGGGCCCGATGGGCAGATCTTCGGCGCCGGGGCGGCGGATCCGCCGAGCATGTTCAGCCCGGGACCGGTCGGCCAGGCCATCGGAGTCAACCTGGACGCCGAAAAGGGCGAATACGTGGTGTTCGGCGCCGTGGGCATCAGCGGCAACATGCCACGAACGATCGCCTGCTGGGCCAAGAACAGCGTGCCGGTCGGCCAGATCGCCAACTGGTGTACGATTTTTGGCTTCACCAGCCCGGAAGCCTTGGGTGAACAGAGCTTTGACTTCAACCGGCGAGGCGATCAACCCCAATATTGTATTCACCGCTATGGCGCCGAATGGAACATGCACGAAATCGACGGCGAGTGGCACTTCCTGGTGGCGACGTTTGAGAACGGCACGGTGCGATGGTACGTGGACGGCTGGTTCGGAGGCTCGGCAACCACCAACCTGCAGACCCAGGATTTGGTTCATCTCGGCAAGCGGGCCCACAGCGACCCCGTGTGGCGGGGGTGGGTGGATGACGCACGCATCTACAACTACGCCTTGGACGCGTACGAGGTGGCTCAGCTCTACATTAACGCCGTGCCCGATGCGGTGATCTGTCCGGAATACGACGTCGCCGACCTCAACCGGGACTGCAAGGTCAACCTGCTTGATTTCGCCGAGTTGGCGCGCGTCTGGATGGAGTGCGGCCGCATCCCCGTCTCGGAATGCACCGACGGGCAGCCGAACTGAGGCGCATGGCATAAACCACCCCCAAGCGGAGGACTTGAAAGATGAGAACATTACGATTGGTTGGAAACGTCATAACCGTGGGGTTCCTGTGCGTGGTCTGGTGGAGCGGTTCGGCCCGGGCGGCGGTGAACTACGAGATCTGGGACGTGGACCTCGACTGGCTGCCCGACTACGCCACGCTGGGCGCCCCGGCCGAGGCCGGTCTGATTAACAATTTCGACATCGAAAGCCTGCGGGGCGGCGCGGATTATTTTACGTTCCGATTCACCGGTTACATTTACATCGACACCCCGGGGACCTACACCTTCTTCACCAGCTCGGATGACGGCAGTAAGCTGTACATCGGCGACTGGGAAGGGGCCTGCGCGGGCATGGGTCAACTGATGGAGGTGGTCGACAACGACGGGCTTCACGGGCTTCAAGAGGCCTCAGGTACAATCGAGCTGGGTAAGGGCCACCACGGGATCATGGTGACGTACTTTGAGAAGACCGGTGGAGACGACCTGCAAGTCCGGTGGCAGGGTCCGGGGATTGCCAAACAGCTCATCCCGGACAGCGTGCTTGAGGTCGGTCTGGCCAAGGGTTTCTGTCCGCCGGCGGACGCGGTGAACGTGCTGCCGGGCACGGTGCTGAGCTGGCAGGATCTCGTCGAAGACCCGTTGTACGTGGTCCATTTCGGCACCGAGCCGAACCTGGCCCAGATGGCAAAGGTCATCGATCAGCAGGCGGTCAACACCTACGAACCGGAGTTGGACTACGGAACGCAGTACTACTGGGCGGTAAGCATGGTCGATCCCAACGAAGGTGGCACGCCGTCTTTGATCCCCGGCCTGATTCTGGGGTTCCAGACGGCGCCCAAGTCGCCGGTCGTCCTTGTTCAGCCGCAGGATTCGCTTATTTGGCCGGGAGAAACAGCGACCTTCTCGGTCGATGTTCTGTCGGCGGCTGGCGCGGAGGTCAGTTACGCGTGGTACAAGCAGGGCGTCGGTCCGATCTCGGGAGCAACCGGGGCCACACTGGAAATCCCCGATCCGCAACTGGACGACGAAGGCCTGTACTACTGTGTCGCGACCAACGAGTTCGGCTCGGATACGTCCGCATCGGCGCGATTGAAGCTCAAGAAGCTGGTGGGGCACTGGCCGTTCGACGGCGACTTTGAGGACAAGATCGCAGGGCATCACGGTACGCCCGTGGGTCAGACGCCGGTTTTTGTGGAGGGCATTGTGCCCGCCGACGGCGGGCCGGGCCAGGCCGTCCAGTTTGACGGGCTTGGAGCGCCTTTGTCTCAGGCCGTTCGCATATCCAGCGACGGCGTGCCGCCCCAGTCTTCGTTCACGATCTCCTTCTGGGAGAAGACCACCTCGGATACGGCGACGGGATACATCTTCTCCTCGTCGGACGGCGCCGCCGGCGCGGTCGGGTACGAGTACATCTACCTGTGGCGGTACAGTGGCGACACGCACTATGTGGGCTTCAATGTGCGGCGCGACTTTGCGCTCCACGGAGCGATGGGCACGGTGCCGGTATCCCGGCAGGAATGGCATCTGGTCACGTTCGTGTATGACTATGAGCAGAACCGTTACCGGTACTATGTGGACGCCGAAAACCTGACGTTGGGCACGGACGCGACCACGCCAACGCCCTCCGGTTTTCAGCTCGTCAGTCCGATGGAAGACTTTGTCGCCGATTTCTTCGTGGGCAATCGCGAGAACCTGCTGCGCCCCTACCTGGGCTTGGTCGACGACCTGCGGATCTACGACTTCGCCATGGATGACGTCGACATCGCCACGCTCTATACCGACACCGTCGGAGGGTACGTCTGCCTTGAAGAGGTGCCCAATGACCTGAACGGGGACTGCGTAGTCAACCTGGAGGACCTGGTTATCCTGGTCTCGGCCTGGACCGAATGCAACTTGCTGCCCGCGGAGGCATGCGACTAGGTAGCAGTGAAGCGTCCAGAATGTGTTCCGGGCGCGGGCGTCCGTTTTCGGATGCCCGTGCCTGCTTTTCTCGGAAGGGCCGCCGGCGAGGATTACAGGTCGGGGACGGTCTCCACGGTGACGTCACCGCTGTTGGTGATCTTGAAGACGTACAGCAAACCGGGTCGCAACCGCTGGTACACCACGTTGCCGTGGATGGCCGTGATGCCCTTGTCGGCGAGGCGCTGGGGCTCGTTGGCCAGGTCCCAGAGGGTTTGCCAGAACCGCTGCCGATCCGCCAGCGACAAGGTCTTGCACAATTCGGCGTAGCGTCGCGGCTCATCGCCGGGTGTCTCGATCGCAAAACCCTCCTCCGGTGTCATCGTCTCCCCGTACACCCGCCGCCACAGGTACAGTGCCCGGGCCTGGCCGCTTTCGATCAACTCCGGAGCGAACCGCACGATCAAGGCGTCGAAGTGCACCACGTCCCCGGCGATCTCATACTCCTTCTCCAGCAGCCGACGGCCCGGATCGGCCCGGTGGGTCTCGACGAATTTCAGCCGCGTGACCAGTCGCCCCTCGCGGACCTCCTGGGCGGTCACCTTGGCGTAGCCGATCTGGCTTTCATGCGTCAGGTTCCTGATGGCGCGGCGCAGCTCGGCGTTTTGTTCGATCAGGGCGACCAGGCCGCGCTGGCCCTGCCAGTGATGCCAGCCCCATGCCCCCAGACCCGCGGCCGCGACAATCGCCGCCAATCCCGCCCATGAGGATAATCGCAGCCCCCAACGCATCGTTCGTCTCCGGCGCGATACAAAAAAGGGAGAGCCCCCAAGGACTCTCCCGCAGCTCGTGTGGCTCTTTCCGTCTTTCCTAAAACCGGCGTTCGGCGCTGGGGTCCTCGATTACGATCAGCCTTGTGTGCACGCTCAACGGACGGACCTTCGCACGTGCGGCCGGTATGGCCGGATAGGTCATTGTCATAGAGCCACGTCGTCAGCTTTCCTGCCTGCCCGGGGCCGAGAACCGCCGTCTCAGCACTGAAATCCGGTGGTTTTCCGGATCACCCGGTCCGATTCCCATATCGGTCGGACGGTCCGGCAAAGTTGAATTTTTCGCCGCCGACACCAACCTGAGGCGTCCCGCGCGGGACTTATCACCCGAAATGGCGAACCGGCCCAGGGGGGCTCAATCGGCCATTCGTCTTGCGTTTAGGCTTGACACGAGGGTCCTTGTGGGAGTACACTGTTATCGGTTGTCTGCGGGTATTCCCCAGGGCAAACGCATTCTCTGTGGGGAGAGGTTTTTTTGGAATTCCGCCCAGATTTCACTTGCGCTTTTTCTGGAGTCTTTTGAGCCTTGTTTCAAGCGTCTGTGGCGGCCGCGCAGGGATGCGAGAGTTACCGATCAAGGAAGGACTTCGGCATGACGAC
>DSDH01000523.1 GCA_011055475.1 Phycisphaerales bacterium
GGAGAGGGGGCAGGCGGCTGTACCGGACGGGGGATCTGGTCAAGTGGCTGCCCGACGGGCGTCTGGACTTCCTCGGCCGGGTGGACAACCAGGTGAAGGTGCGGGGTTACCGGATCGAACTGGGCGAGATCGAGGCGGTGTTGGGAGAGCACGCCGCCGTGCGAAAGGCCGTCGTCGTAGCGGACGGCAGGAACGACGCGGGGAATGGCGTGCACCGGCTGGTGGCGTACGTCGTCCCCGAGGGGAGTGCGTCCCTGTCTGGAGCCGAGACCGGCCCGGATGGCAGTCTAGAGAACTTGCGTCAATTCCTCCGGCAGAAACTGCCCGGCCACATGGTGCCGTCGGCCTTTGTCTCGCTGGATGAATTGCCCCTGACGCCCAACGGCAAGGTGGACCGGCAAGCGCTGCCAGCGCCGGCGGTGGTCGATCAGGGAGCGGCGACCGTCACCTACGTATCGCCGGAGACCGAGCTGGAAAAGTCCATCGCCTCGGTCTGGCAAGCGAGCCTGGGCGTCGACCGGATCGGATTGAACGACAACTTCTTCGACCTGGGCGGCCATTCCCTGATGATGGTCCAGGTGCATAGCAAACTGAGCCAGTTGATCGAACGGGACTTTCCCATCGTGGACATGTTCCACTACCCGACGGTCAGCGCGTTGGCCCGGCACCTGAGCCAACAGGAGAGCGACGCCGATGCTGCCGGGGAGGCGGCCGACCGGGCCCAGGCGTTGGAGCGTGGCAAAAGCCGGATGCAGATGCTTTACAAAAGACGAAGCCAAAGGAGATGAGGGGGTTCCCCATGCACACCGATACACCGCAGGATCAATTGACCGGATTGGAAATCGCCATCGTTGGCATAGCCGGCCGTTTTCCGGGCGCCGGGGACGTGGACGCGTTCTGGCATAACTTGTACGACGGCGTGGAGGCGGTCTCGTTTCTCAGCGACGAGGCGTTGATCGCCAACGGCGTGGACGCCGAGATGCTGAATCACCCGAATTACGTCAAGGCGGCGGCCATCCTGGACGATGTCGAATCCTTCGACGCCGGCTTCTTCGGGATCACCGCCCGCGAGGCCGAGTTGATGGATCCCCAACAACGCCTTTTCCTGGAATGTGCCTGGGAGACGCTGGAGAACGCCGGCTGCGATCCCGAGACGTACCCGGGGGCGATAGGCCTGTACGGCGGGGCGCACATCAGCACCTACCTGTTGTCCCACCTCGCCGCCCACGATCCCGAGGCGGCCAACGCGTTCCAGACGATGTTGTGCAACGACAAGGACTTCCTGACGACGCGCGTCTCTTACAAGCTGAACCTGACCGGCCCCAGCATCAACGTGAACACCGCCTGCTCGACCTCGCTGGTCGCCGTCCACCTGGCCTGCCAGGATCTGTTGAGCGGCGCTTGCGACCTGGCGCTGGCCGGCGGCGTGACCGTCATCGTCCCCCAGAAGATGGGCTATTTCTACCAGGAGGGGGGGATCACGTCGGCCGACGGCCACTGCCGGGCCTTCGACGCCCGGGCTCAAGGGACGATCACGGGAAACGGCGTGGGGCTGGTGGCCTTAAAACGCCTGGAGGACGCCCTGGCCGACGGAGACCACGTCTGGGCCGTCATCAAGGGCTCGGCGGTCAACAACGACGGCGGGATGAAGGTCGGCTACACCGCGCCCAGCGTCGACGGCCAGGCCAAGGTGATTCGGGCTGCACTGATGATGGCCGAGGTCGATCCGGCGACGATCTCCTACGTGGAGGCCCACGGGACCGGCACCCCCCTGGGCGACCCTATCGAGATCGCCGCGCTGACCAAGGCCTACCGGGCGTGGACCGAGGAGCGGGGATTCTGCGCCATCGGCTCGGTCAAGACCAACGTGGGCCACCTGGATGCCGCCGCTGGCGTGACCGGGCTGATCAAGACGATCCTGGCCCTCAAACACGGCTGGATCCCGCCCAGCCTGCACTTCGAGCGGCCCAATCCCAAGATCAACTTCCAAGACAGCCCCTTTTACGTCAACGCCCGGCTGACCGAGTGGCAGACGAACGGCGGCCCCCGACGGGCCGGGGTGAGCTCCTTCGGGCTCGGGGGGACGAACGCCCACGTGATCCTGGAAAGCGCGCCCCCCACCTCGCCACCCGATGCATCGCGGCCGTGGCAACTGCTTCTGCTCTCGGCCAAGTCGGATGCTGCCCTCGCCGCCGCCGCCGAGAACCTGGGGGGCTACCTGGCGGCGCACCCCGACGTGCCCCTGGCCGACGTAGCCTACACGTTGCAGGTGGGACGCCAGGCTTTCGAGCACCGCTGTTTCGTCGTCTGCCAGGAACCGGCGGAGGCGGTGGAGATCCTGGCCGCGATGGCGGACCCGGCCGACGCGCCCAACTTGCGGCCGGTCGACGGTCGTCCGGTGGTGTTCATGTTCTCCGGCCAGGGAGCGCAACACATCGACATGGGGCGTGAGCTTTACGCGACGGAACCGGTCTTCCGCGAGACGGTCGACCGATGCGCCAACGCGCTCCAACCTCACTTGGGCCTGGACCTGCGCGAGGTGATGTATCCGGGGCCCCATCAATCCCGGGAGGACGCGGCCCAACAGTTGAAGCAGACCGCCCTGACGCAACCGGCCCTCTTCACCATCGAGTACGCGCTGGCCAAACTGTGGATGGCCTGGGGGGTGCAGCCTCGGGCGATGATCGGCCACAGCATCGGCGAGTACACAGCAGCGTGCCTGGCGGGGGTGTTCGGGCTCGACGAGGCGCTGGCGCTGGTGGCCGCCCGCGGGCGACTGCTCCAGGACCTGCCCGGCGGATCGATGCTGGCGGTGGCCTTTTCAGAAGCGGAAATCGCCCCGTACCTGGCGCCGCCGCTGGCGCTGGCGGTCGTGAACGCGCCCACTCAGTGCGTGATCTCCGGCCCGAACGAGGCCATCGACGCGCTGGCCGATCGCCTGGCCGCAGAAGAAGTCGCGTGCCGCCGCTTGCGCACCTCGCACGCCTTCCATTCGCCGATGATGGCGCCGGCCATGGGACCGTTCACCGAGTTGGTCAGCAGCATGCGCCTGAGCCCGCCCCGGATCCCTTACGTGTCGAACGTGACCGGTACCTGGGCCACGGCGACCCAGGCCACCGATCCGGACTACTGGGCGCGCCACCTACGCCAGACGGTGCGCTTTGCCGACGGCCTGCGGACGTTGGCGGAAGAACCCCAGCGGATTCTGCTGGAGGTGGGACCCGGCCAGACCCTGTGCGCGCTGGCGCGCCGCCAGCCGGACGCATCACGGGCTGAACTGGCCCTCTCGACCCTGCCCCACGCGCGCGACGAACAGTCGGCGATGGGCTTCGTGCTCAAGACGTTGGGGCGTCTCTGGTCGGCCGGCCTGGCGATCGATTGGCCGAGATTCTACGTCAACGAGCGCCAGCAGCGGGTGCCCCTGCCGACGTATCCCTTTGAACGCCGTCGCTATTGGGTGGAGCCCCGGGATGACCGGGACACGGGCGAAAAGCCGGCCGCCAAGACGGCGCCACTCGCTCGCGCAGAGACCGGGCGCGCGCGCCCGGTGGCTTCCCCCAGCCAGGTGCGCGTCATCGAACAACAATTGGAACTTATGGCGCGGCAATTGCACGTGGTTGCCGCGGCTATGCAATCGGAGAATTAAGGAGAGAGTCATGTCAGAATTGCAGACTGTTACGTCAGATCACGCCGCCCCCCAGGCAGCGCTCGTTTCCGAACTGCGCATTATCTTCGGCCAGGTGCTGGGCGTGGAGCCCGCCCAGGTCGCGATTGACGTCAATTTCCTGGAGATGGGGGCTGAATCACTGCTGCTCATGCAGGCCAGCCGGCGTATCGAGGAGCGTTTTGGACACAAGGTCCCTTTCCGGTTGTTGATCGACCAACTCGTGACCGTCGGCGCCCTGGCCGATTATCTCGTGCAGCAGGGCGTGGCGCTCGAACCCCCCGCCGACGAATTGGCGGGCGCCCGGCCGCCGGCCCCGACGCCAGGGCCGTTGCAGGCCATATCGTCCACGGTATACGATGAAGGGACGCCGGGAACGATGGGGATGGAAACGACGTCAGCCGCGCGCTTTGACGGGAGCGGCGAGGGGCCCATAGGCATCGAAGACGTGGCGCGCGTGCTGCCGGCCGACCTGGCGTCGGCGTCTGACGTGGAACGCATCGTCGCCCGGCAGTTGCAGTTGATGGCGCAACAGCTCGAACTCCTGCGCGGGGGCGGCCAACGCCCGACCAAGCCCAGCCGGCCGGTCCGGGCGGCGTCCACGGTGGGTGCCGAATCGACGCCCGAGAAGGCCCAGGACAAGCAGGACAAATTGAAGGACGAGTTCGTCGCCTACCACCCGGTGCAGAAAGGCCGGCCGGGGGGGCTGAGCGAGCGCCAGTACCGCCACCTGCAGGACCTGATCAGTCGCCTGTGCGAGCGCACGCAGGGATCGAAGCAGTACGCCCAGGACTACCGGCCCTACCTGGCCGACAACCGGGCGGTGGCCGGGTTCCGCCTGGCCTGGAAGGAATTGTGCTACCTGCCCGTCGTCGCGCGCGGGGACGGCAGCCGGATCTGGGACGTGGACGGGAACGAGTACGTCGACTTGACCATGGGATTCGGCGCGCTCTTCTTCGGCCACACCCCTGCCTTCATCATCGACGCCCTGGCGCAGGAGATCCAGTTAGGCATGCGCCTGGGACCCCAGTCCGCCATGGCCGGCCAGGTGGCCCAGTTGTTGTGCGAACTGACGGGGACGGACCGGGCCGTCTTCTGCAACTCGGGCACCGAGGCGGTGATGGCCGCCCTGCGCGTCGCCCGGGCGGTCACCGGCCGGCACCGCGTCGCCATGTTCCCCGGCTCCTTTCACGGCACGTTTGACGGCACGCTGGTCCGAGGCGAGGTGACGGCAGATGGGCAACTGGAGGCGGCGCCCATGGCGCCCGGCGTCACGCCCAACATGGTCAAAGATGTCCTGTTGTTGCCCTACGACAGCCCCGAGTCGATCGAAATCGTCCGGGCCCACGGTCCCGAGCTGGCGGCGGTGCTGCTCGAGCCGACGCGCAGCCGCAGCCCAAATATGCAGCCGGTCGATTTCCTGCGCGGGTTGCGGGAGGCGACCCAGGACAGCGACACCGCTCTCATCTTCGACGAGGTGGTGACCGGCTTCCGGATGCATCCCGGCGGGGCCCAGGCGCTCTTCGGCGTGATGGCCGACCTGGTAACCTACGGCAAGGCCATCACCGGCGGGATACCCATTGGCGTCGTCGCCGGCAAACGCCGGTACATGGACGCCCTGGACGGCGGCATGTGGCAGTACGGCGACGATTCGTACCCGGAGGCGGAACTGACCTTTTTCGCCGGCACGTTCTGCAAGCATCCCCTGGCGATGTCGGCCGCCTGGGCGGTGCTCAATTACCTGAAGGACGAAGGCCCGGCGCTGCAGGAACGGTTGGGCGAGCGGACGGTGCAGCTGGCGGCGCAACTCAACGATTACTTCAAGGCCGAGGACGTGCCGATGCAGATCGTGCACTTCGGCTCACTGTTCCGCTTCCTCCCAGAGCCGGGTTTCCGCTTCATGGACATCTTTTTCTTCCACCTGCTGGAAAAAGGCATCTACATCTGGGAGGGTCGCAACTGTTTCCTGGGCACGGCCCACACCGAAGAGGACCTGGACCTGTTCGTGCAGGCGGTCCAAGAGAGCGTGGCCGACATGCGGGCCGGCGGGTTCTTCCCCTCGGCATCGGCATCCGACGAGCGGGGGACGGCCCAGGCCTCCCGCACCTTCCCGCTGACCGAGGCCCAGAAGCACCTCTGGATCGTCACCCAATTGAGCGAAGAGGCGTCGGTGGCCTACAACCAGTCGCTCACGCTGGAGATACGCGGTCCGCTGGATCTGGCGGCGCTGCGGGCGGCGTTACAACAGGTGGTCGACCGGCACGAAGCGCTGCGGACCACGTTCGGGCCGGACGGCGATTGCCAGGTTGTATTCCCACTCCGGCCCCTTGACGTAGAGTTACTCGACTTTTCCGATCTGCCCGAGGAAGCGCGCCAGGCCCGCCTCGACGCATGGATGGCCCAGGAGATCCGGCGGCCGTTCGACCTGGTGCAGGGGCCGCTGGTGCGCGTCCACGTCGTCAAGCTGGGGCCGGCCGAGCATCACCTGGTGCTCACCCTGCACCATCTGGTCACCGACGGCAAATCCATCGGCACCATCCTGGGGGAAACCCGGGCGCTTTACGCCGACCAGGTGACCGGTCAGCCGATCGAGTTGCCCCCGCCGGTGCCCTTCAGCGCCTACGTGGATTGGCTTTCCCATCCCCAACAGCAAGAAGCGGCCCAGGCTGCCCGGGCCTATTGGCTGGAACGGTTTGCCGGCCCGTCCAGCGCGTTGCCTTTCCTGGAGCTGCCGACCGACCATCCCCGGCGGCCCTTGCAGACCTTTGCCGGCTCCCGCGAGCGGGCCACGCTCCCGGCCGCACTGCGCCAGGCGCTCCGGCAGGTGGGCGCGCAGCGGGGGTGCACCCTGTATGTGACGCTGCTGGCCGCCTTCCAGGCGCTGCTCCACCGCCTGACCGGCCAGGAGGACGTGATCGTGGGCGTCCCCGTGGCCGGACAACTGGCGATGGGCGCGGATCACCTGGTGGGATACTGCCTGAACGTCCTGCCC
>DSDH01000654.1 GCA_011055475.1 Phycisphaerales bacterium
CCTCACGACGTTTGCGAATAATCTGTCCCAGGCTCATGCCCAAAGTCTATCCGAGTTTTTGCCCAACGCAAGCCCTTTTTTGGTAAACACACAACTTTTTTGAGGACTTCCCGTGTCCACGCCTCACTGGCCCGTTGCACGACCTGCAACCCTGCGGTAGAATCCGCGGGGTTACGATTCAAGACACCAACCCAGCGGGAAGGGGAACATGAATCCACAGGATCTGGAAAAATACAGCTCGGCCATCACGCTCTCGGACATGGAGGTGTTCGTGTTCCCCGAGCTGATGTACAGCCTCGTCCTGGCCAACATCATGAGTCCCCTTATCTGGCGATGGCGGGAGGAGGACTGCTTTCGGCGGCTGGCGGGCAAGAGCCCGTACAAGCGGCTCATGCGGCTCAAGCAGTACATCATGGACGAGTTCGAGTTCAACCTGGACCTGAACACCTGGGGTCTGACGCACAAGGACGTGGAGATCGCGCGGTTTTCCCCGTTCCTGTCGCCCGAGGCGATTGCCCGGTCGAACGCCCTGTTCGGCTACGAGGGGGACCAGTACTACTTCGACGTGGACATCCGGCGGCACTTCGGGCTGGATCAGTACGAGGGGGACGTGATCCCCTACTGGAAGACCGAGACGGTCGAGGCGATGGCCGCGTTTCGCCTGAAGGAAGGCTACAAAACCGGCGCCGGCGAGTGCGTGTCGCTGTCCACCCTCTATGCGGCCGCCGCGTTTGTCGTCTGCGGCATCCCGCTGGAGGACATCTTCCTGGTCCTCACGCCGCTGCATTCCCAGAACTTTATCGACATCAGCGACGGCGTGCTGACCAACAACCGGCGACTGGTCACCAAGAGCATGTGGTTCAACGGCACGGAGATCAGCAACAAGGCCCAGCGGGCCCTTCGCAACGAACAGGTCACGATCGTCGCCCATCCCACTGGCTACGTTCATTGCCTGTACGAGCAGGCCACGATCGATCCGGCCGCCTACGAGCGCTTCCGCGACAGGCTGGCGGCGTACCTCTCGGCCGACCTGGATGCGCTGATGTTCGCCAATTTCCTGCGCACCCACCAGGAGTACCATCGTTACTTCCAGTTCTGCCGCCACAGCCGTGGCCGGGCCATGTTCGTCAAGGCCGAGGTGCTCTACAAGTACGAACACGGCAGCCCCTACCGCATCGCCGACCACACCTTCGACAAACTGCTCGACGAGGTCTCCGGCGACGATTATTCCGTCAGCAAGTGCATTGATCGACTCTGCGCCGAGCAGATGATGGCCTTCATCCGGTACGAGAAAATCGACATCCACCGTGCCGAGGATCGCCGCAGGTTGGCGACCTATGTCAAGGCCTTTATCCCCGATGCCGAGGCGTTTGCGGAAAAACTCTACGCCTTCATCCATCTCGAACCGCGCCTGCCCGACTCGGACAAGCAATACCTCAAGACCCCGCCGATTCAAGTCGACCCGGAGATGGACCGGCAACAGATCATCGAAGCGATCGAGGCCCTGCGACCGCACAACCCCACGGCCGATCTGGCCTTCTACGCCTATCGCGATATGACCCGGTGCCGCTGGGAGCCGTTTATCAAGGCCGCCCTGGAGCGCAACCCGGTTTCCGTGGAGCATTTCGCGCAGCGGCCCCTGTCGCAGGTTGTCGAGGCCCTCCGTGGCATGCCCGATCAGTCCATTTATGATGGGCCTCGGCTGGCCCAGCCCGATGAGGTGGTGAACTTCGGCGCCGGCGACGGCGTGGAAAAGGCGATCACACTGGCCAACGTCATCCACGCGCGGCGGCCGCAAGCACGCCTGGACCTGGACATCGAACCCAACCAGGCCGTCGTCCGCACCGATGACGCGGCCTACGCGTTCGCATCCACCAAGGGCCTGCGTCATCGCATGCCCCTGGGACCCGGAGCGGACGAAGCATGATCCCGCCGAGGTCCTCGCGTATCGATCCCGCCGCCACGCTGGCCACGCTGGGGGCCCTGGTGTGCTGGTCCGTCGCGCCCATCTTCATCAAGCTGCTCACCGGCCCCGTCGATAGTTGGACGCAGAACCTCCTGCGTTACGGCGTGGCCTGCCTGTTCTGGCTTCCGTTCCTGGCCTGGTCGATCCGCACGGGCCGGTTCCACCGTCGGATCTGGCTGCTGGCCCTGGCGCCGGCCATACCGAACATCGTCCTGCAGGCCTTCTGGGCGGCGGCGTTCTACTATGTCGATCCGGCGTTCATGGACCTGATGGTCAAGTCCTCGGTCGTCTGGATCGCCGCCCTGTCGCTCTTTCTCTTTCCCCAGGAGCGGGCCCTGATCCGCAGCCGACGCTTCTGGGCGGGCATGGCCTTGGGCGTCACCGGCGTCGTGGGCGTGATTCTGTGCGATCCCAAGTTCCAGACCCCGCGGATCACGGTGGGGACCGCCATGGCCCTGGCCGCGTCGTTCGGATGGGCGTTATACGCCCTGAGCGTGCGCATCGCGTTGCGGCACGTCGATTCACGCGTGGGGTTTTCCGTCATCAGCCTCTACACCACCGCCGGCCTGGCCCTGTTGGCCGCCCTGTTCGGCAATGTTTCAGAGTGCGTCGGCATGCCCCTCAAAGCATGGATCTGGGTGATCGTCTCGGCCATCCTGGGCATCGCCCTCAGCCACGTCCTGTTCTATAGCGCCATCAAGCGCATCGGCGCCACGATCCCCTCCCTCGTCCTGCTGGCCACGCCCGTGTGCGTTCTGGCCCTGTCGTCGATCATCATCGGCGAGGCCTTTGCGCCGGGCCAGATCGTCTTCGGCCTGGTGCTGCTCGGTGGAGCCGCCCTGGCCATCTGGGCCCAGGAGCACCTTGGTCGACGCAGGATTTGAGATTCCTCCGGAATGCTGTTGTCCGTGCGTTAGCCAATCCCCACCGGCCGTGGTGGAACAAGCAACGGCGACGCACGAAAACGTCCCTCGCGGGCGCCCATGCCCGGAGGGACGTCGCTTGACATGTGTGGAAGTCCGCCGCTATTCGAGCGGCAGCAGAATGTACTGAATGTAATACTCCGTCTGAATCCGCAGGAGCACCCGGTCGCGCGCCTTGTCTACGACTTGGTTAAACTCCTCGACACTCTGCACTCGCTGCCGGTTCACGCTCAGGATCAGCATCCCCGGCCGAATCCCCGCCTTGTAGGCCGCGCTCTCGGGCGCCACCTCCGTGATGATCACCCCCTGACCGGGCCTGTAGCCGAATTCCCTGGCCAGTTGCGCATCCAGATCCTGCACATGGATACCGAGCCGGTTGACGGCGCCCTCGGCGTGGGCGATCTCTTCACGGCTGCCGATGGTGACCGTGATCGTGCGGCGCTTGCCGTCCCGCCAGATGAGCAGCTCCGTGGTGGCGCCCGGCGCCATCATCCCGATCATCGTGCGGAACGCGTCCCAATCGCGGACCTCCTTGCCGTCGACCTCCAGCACGATGTCATCCGGCTGCAAGCCGGCCTTCTCCGCGGGCGAGTCCGGCTGCACCGTGGCGATCAGGGCCCCGCGGTTACTCTCCAGGCCGAACTCGCGGGCCAACTCCTGCGTCAGGCCAAACCGACTGGTACCGACGCCCAGGTAGCCCCGCACGATCTTTCCCCCGCTGAGGAGCTGGTCCTTGACGAACTTGGCCATGTTGATGGGAATCGCGAACCCGATGCCCATGTAGCCGCCGCTTTGGCTGTAGATCGCGGTGTTCATTCCCACCGCCTCGCCGTTCAGGTTGAGCAGCGGACCGCCGCTGTTGCCCGGGTTGATCGCGGCATCCGTCTGGATAAAATCCTCGTAGCCGCCCTCTTCCCCCAGGATGCCCACGGCGCGGCCCTTGGCGCTGACCACGCCCACCGTCACCGTCTGGGCCAGCCGGAAGGGGTTGCCCACGGCGATCACCCACTCGCCGATCTCCAGCTTGTCCGAATCCCCCAGAGGGATCGTCGGCAGGTTCTCTCCCTCGATCTTGATGAGGGCCACGTCGCTCTTCGGATCGGCCCCGATAAGCTTGGCCTCGAACTCCCGGCCGTCGTTGAGCGTCACTAGAATCTTATCCGACTGCCCCACCACGTGGTTATTGCTGAGAATGTAGCCGTCGGAGCTGATAATAAATCCCGATCCCTGGCCCCGCTGGACCCGACGCTCCGGCGTCGGACGGCCGCGGTCCCCGAAGAACCGACGGAAGAACTCATCCTCGAACGGAGAGCCAAACCCATACGGACTGTTGACCTCCACCGTCCGCTCCACGTAAACCGACACCACCGCCGGAATCGCCTTCTTGGCAACCGCCGAAAAGGCCTTGCTCGTCTCCCGCAACGTCTGCAGCCCATCGTCGGCCCGCGCGCCGAGCGCGACCGGTCCGCACGCCATAACCATGATCAGCAGTCCCAGCAAAGTTGCCTTTGTTGCTTTCATCATCGTTCCTTCCTTTCGCTCATTGCTCCGCCATACAGATTTCGGCCGAGCCGTGTCGGCTCGGCCGCCTTGTCGAATCTCACCTCATCCCACGTGAACGGGAATCGTCTTGACGCTCTCTTCTTCGTGCGCCGCCTTGGGCAACTTGATCTTCAGAACCCCCTTGCGGAGTTTCGCCTCGGCCCGGTCCGTTTCTACTTCCGCGGGCAGACCGATAACCCGCTCGAAGGCGCCGCAGCGAATCTCCCGTCGGACGCAGTTGTCCCCGTGGGATTCGTGGTCTTCCTCGCGCCGGCCGCGGAGGATCACCCGATCCCCCTGGACGGTGACTTCGAGATCCTTCTCATCCATGCCGGCCACCTCCGCCGTCACGTAGACGTGTCTGCGATCCTCGGTGACGTTGACCCGAGGGGCGAAGTCACCCCCTATACGGTCCCACCGACTCCAGCCCCAGGGCAACACGCCGCCGAAGACGTCCTCGAACAGGTCGCCGGCCCAATGCTCCATCGCCCAGAAGGGATCCGCCGCGGGCCGAACCGCGAGGTTCCGTTTCTTCCCGAAGGGAATCAACGCCTTGAGCCTTTTCATCGCAAAACACCTCCTTTCGCTCTGTCTTCAGTGCTACGTCATTCGCAACCGATGTGTGCATTTTTTGCTGAGCCATTGGCCGCAGAAGAAAGTGGTACAAACGCCGTGCCAGAAAAAGGCCCATTGTCTGCAAGCAGTTTTTGGAACGGCACTTACGTAGACGCAGATGGAACAGGGTTCTTACACAGATCCTGCCAGTTTTGCAGAAAGGCGGCTGTAAGGCGGCGCTCAAAGTGGCGCAGATGTAAGGCGGCGCTTAAAGTGGCGCAGAGCGGCGCTAAAATGGCACAAGGGTAGGCGCAAAAAATCTCCGCTCCCAGATTGCCCATTTTCTCACGATCCGGGCAACCGGAACGGCCATGAATGCGTTTTCAATCCCCCTTTTACCGGCGATTAAACCCTTCTGGAAAAGACCGGGCGGCGATCAGCGCTCAGCCGCCCGGCCACCCGAAAGGAACGACCTCTCTACGCCTTGACCAGCTCCGCAAGCCCCATCCCGTCGGCGTCGAACGTCGCCTTGGCCCGGCGGCTCAAGAGGCACACGCCGCACAGCGCGCCCCCCGTGTTGTTCCCCGCCGTCGGGGCGTTGATTCGCATGTACCGCTTGTGCGTTCGCCGAAGATCCACGTGGATCCCGAAGACCTTGTCGTCGTCCGCCGCGATCACCGCCGACAGGGCGGCGCCGTCCACCGCCTCGTAGCTGCCGCCCGGCGTATCGCATTCCTCAATGAACGGTTCCGTGGAATCGTCCCCGCTGCCTATGGCCACGTCGGTTGTCCCGACGGCCAGCAGGAACAGGGCCTCGTTGGCCTCGCTCGTATCGACATACGTGTTCCCGTCGAACGCGCCGTTGTTCTTCACCTGCGGCGGGACCAGGACCACGACCTTGCTTTCCAAAATGCTCTGCATGATTCACCTCACATTCTCAAAGGGTGGGCCGGGGACCGAGGCCCCCGACCCGCCTGACCGCAGAAGTCCATCTGCGGCCCGTCGCCTTTTTAGGACGCGGCCGTGATCAGACCGACTACGGCCCCCGGATTCGTGGTGTCGCCCACGTTGAAGACGTTCACGTCGATCCGCTCCACGGCCCGGATGCCCGTCTGATAGTTGCCGAAGTACACGTCGCGGCTGGCCTCGATGGTGAACGCCTTGCGCTCGGCCAGGTACGCGGCGACCCGCAGGTCGCCCAGCAGGGCGCAAATCTGGCTGTTGGCCTCAGTGCTCGGCATGGCCGACGTGAACACGACCGGGTAGCCGTACAGATACCGGCCCTTGCGATCCGACAGAATGTCGAACAGGTTCGCGATTCCGGCGGCCTCGGCCAGCGGGTAGACGACCGAGTAGTAGAACTTCTTGGACATAAACCACGCGGCGTCCTCATCCACGTCCTCCGGCAACAGCTCCACCACGCCCCGGAAGTCGCCGAGGGTCAACTCGCTGTAGGCGTTGCCGGTGCCGACCTTCAGACCGGCGATGTTGCCGATGGTGGCATCGACGTTTCGCAGCGCGCCGACGATCCCGGTCATGCCAAAGTAGGTCTCGGTCCCGTCGCCCGCAAACCCGACCAGGTCTTCCTGCTTGGCCATGCTGCGGGCGGTGCTGCGGCCGACAATCTCGCCGACGCCGACCATCGCGTCCTCATCCA